>ONWK01000220.1 GCA_900321505.1 uncultured Eubacteriales bacterium | reverse complement strand
TTTCCACGGCATTTTCCACAGCTGTTTCCTGTGCGACTGCAGCTTCAGCAGCTTTTATCATTGCCGCTCTTGACGCATGAACCGGTTTCACAGCCGTTCCTGCTTCTTCCGCAGCATTCTCAGCCGTCTCCTGTACAGCTTCTGCCGCCTTCTCCTCAGCGTTCTCAGCTGTCTCCTGCACAGCTTCTGCCGCCTTCTCCCCAGCGTTCTCAGCTGTCTCCTGTACAACTTCTGCCGCCTTCTCCCCAGCGTTCTCAGCTGTCTCCTGCGTAGCTTCTGCTGCCTTCTCTGCAATGTTCTCAGCCAAAGGATTCATGTTGTTCTCATCAGACATTGCCAGCCCCCCTTTCTCCTTCCATCGTCTTGAAATGTGCTTCTTTACTTACATTACTTAACCTTTTTTATGCTCAATGACACAAATATTAAAACCAGACGGTGCGACCATCATGGCGGCTTTGGAAGAACTGGTATTAACTGTTTCATCGCCATACACATTCTTAAAGCCATGATCTTGAAGCATTTCATAAGCTTCGTCAAAATTATCAACATTCATGCGTATACCCATTGTGTCATGCGAAACATTGCTGTCTGACTGAAGGATATCAATGTAGAATCCATTCGCATCCTTCATACGGATAACAGTATCATCCCTTTCAGCTATTTCGATCCCTTCCTTTTTGTGATGCCGCTCAAAGCCGAGCTCCTCAAATAAACTGATGGTTTCCTCCGTCTGTGATGTGGCAATGAATGAGTTAAATGTTGTAATTTTCATAATGGCTCCTTTCTCTTCGAAGCTTTTCCGCTCCGGTCTTTTAATATCATTAATATGATGCCTATAAACCCAGCAGCTTAACGATCTTTTCCGGCATCAGGATAAGTATCTTACGAAGGACTTCGATACCAACCAGCACGATCACGGCAATGGCTCCCACCGGGATCAGGGTATCGACCTTGGACTTCTTATAGTTCTTTGTATAAGAGAATAACAGTATGAAGGGTGCCATGAAGATCATCATGGCTGCACCTCCGAAACCAATACTCTTCGCTTCTTCAATAACATAATCCAGCAATTGTACGGCTTCTGCACTTTCCGATCCTGCATCCACTAATGCATTTAATACACCCGCATTTGCAAGCCGAAGAAATATCATGATCAGAAGCACTGCCAGATCGATAATGCCGTAGATGAACGCCATCAGGGCAAATTTCTTTGCAAACTGGAAGGAGTTCCTGTTGGTCTTCATGTAAACATCGTAGTCTTCCAACGTTTTTCCATGCTTCAGGAATTTATTCTCCCTTCCTTTTACGTAGAAGGCCATTCGTACAAAAAGCAGGAAGCAGAGTACCGGTTTTGTGGTAAGAAAGGGCGACACCATGGGATGGAGCCTCATACCTTCCACAGTTGCAAAGTACTTCAGAAGTATACATACAAGCTCATAAATGATCGGAATCGCCGCAAATGCACGGAAGATGTAAATCTTCTTTCCTACAAAATACTTAGTCGGTCTGTAATCAATGAAGAAGATCACCGCCGTACAGAGAAGCATATCCAGAAATACATTAAATGCTTTAAAGCCTCCGCCCATCAGCTCCGAAGTACTGATGGGTTCTCCCAGGACATCTCCGATCGACCCGACGATTCCGCCAAGGAATCGATAATATACATCCGCGAAAAGCAGTACAAAGCCGACAGATAATGCGCCATACATGATGAAAAGCTTCTTATAGCTCGACTTCTTATCAATGATCACCGCAAAATTGGCAAACAGGAAAAGGAAGACTCCAAGCTCAGCAAAGAAGGATAATACCGAATGAACCGTAGAATACTTCTCCACTATACGCGGAGACAGCTTCATACCCAGACCAAGTAAGATGCTGGCTATGGTCATAGCCATGCATACCCAGCCTGCGATCCTGAAATGGCGATAGGAAAAGATTCCCTTGAACTTGATGTCATTCTCCAAAGTCGCATCATACATCGAGATTCTTTTTTTCTTCTTTTTTACATCATTCCCGTTTTCATCCAAAGCAGCATTATCCACCACTGCTTTGTCTGTATTCTCAGTCATGACATCATCCGCAGCCTCAGCAGCATTTTCTGCACCATGCTCTTCTGCGGCCTCTGTCAGTTTGTTCTTCTTTTTTTTACCCATAGTTCTTTCCCCCCGCATAAGCCTGTCCCATCGTTTTTCCATTGATGTAAGTTCGGACAGGCCTGCGCAAATAAAAGACATCAGCAGCCAAAATGCCCATCCTGATGTCTTTTATAAAGTGCAACTGGCTACCATTTTACAGGCCCTGTTAGTTTTGAGTCATCACGTTTCCATGATTTTTCTAAATATATTCATTTTTTGCCTGATAAAGGTAAGCATCTTTTATGTCGCAGAATTATCTTTGTTTTGTTACAATTTACCCAATCCGTATATTTTATTATATCGAATTTGGATATATTTCTCAATCATTTTTCTTCTGCTTTTCTCTTGTGATGACAGAGATCGATCAAAAATCCTGAAGGTGCAGTCATCATTACTGTCTTATTGGACGCTGTTTCAACAACATCCCTCCATTTCCGGTTAATTTCTATCCGTTTTCAAAGCGCTCAACAGGAAAACTATACCACGTCCGGTAGTCTTTTTTCTTCTTTTCTTTACCTGTTTCCCTCTTCAAGCTTTGTTGCTTCGGTTTCCACCCATGCCGGCTTAAAACCGCTTTTTATGGCAATATTCTGAGAATGAATATTTGCCGCGCCGGTGCCATAAAAAGGAACGTCGCCCATCTCAATAATCTTATTCCTCAGCAAAGTCACCAAATAGGAGCCAACCCCCTTTGACCGGTATTCCGGCAGAACATCAATTCCTATCTGCTGCCAATGCGGAGCATCCTCCGAACAACCGGCCATACCCATAATGGTGTCCCCATCGTAAGCCATGACAACGATCCGATCCGGCCGTACCGGACAGGGTTCCGGATATGCGATGGCATTGGGGAACCGCGGATCACCGTAGAATGAGCTTATCTCACTGCCGTAAAGCCACTTCACCCGGAAAAGCTCTTCTGTCCTGACTTCACAGCAGGGCAGGAACATATGATGCGTCGGATTCAACTGATAACCATACTTTTCCAGCTCTTCATTCAGACTGGGAAGACTCTCAAACTCAAACAGGTGATGTCCCTCTATATCCCTGATCCATCCATGCAGGAACTCATGCAGACATTCATCCGCCATAATAACCGTATTCACTCCGCATGTCGCCATCTGCAGGAATATCTCAGGGCTGTAGTTTCTTCTCCCCGCATTCCAGGCCGGAGTTGTGATGATATTCTCCGCCGCCCGAAAATCCGCCGGGCTGCAATTAAAATCAACAGCCAACTGTTCCAGAAGCTTTTCATAATATCTTTTGAACATTTTTTTCGTCCTTAATATCCATTCTTAAACTATTGGCAACTATTCACGTACCCTTCAATTCGATCACGAACCTTCCGCGCTTCGCGCGTAAGCCGTGCCGGGAACAAGAATGTTACTAAAAATCATGTGAAAAGGGGACAGGTCCGGCGTCACGTGCTTCGCTGGTTTATACTAATGCGAATAACGTGACGCCGGACCTGTCACTGTGGCATCTACTGCAGGAAGCTCCTTACAGCAGCTTCATATCTCTCGGGTGCGGTTAATACGGATTCTGCATGTCCTGCGCAGGGGATCATCACTACTCTATGCTCTCCCTTTGTAGCTTCTGCCATCCGCTTTGTATTCTCCGGAGAAATAAAGGTAT
This sequence comes from uncultured Eubacteriales bacterium, assembly GCA_900321505.1. Taxonomy (GTDB): domain Bacteria; phylum Bacillota; class Clostridia; order Lachnospirales; family Lachnospiraceae; genus Eubacterium_Q. Next base: position 4,732 of record ONWK01000220.1, on the reverse strand, counting down.
CATCCTCACCATGGATGAAAAGAATCGGAACCGTATTCTCAGCCAGCGAATCGATGGGACGCATCTTCTTCAGCGAATAGCCATACCGCATTCTCGCACCGATATCGGCTATATCCACCATAAATGACGGAATCTTTGCGTTCTTTGCTATGCCGCGCAAAACATTTTCTATATCTGCGAATGCACAGTCGGATACTGCGAAATCCACCTGAGGCTTATATTTCAGGCAGGTAATGGTGGTAGCCGCGCCCAGGGATTCTCCGTGCAGGCCCAGCTTCGTCAGCTCGGGATAACGCTTTCTCGTATCCTTTATCAGCACGTTCAGATCCATGCCCTCAAGAAGTCCATAGGTGGTGATGTACGGTTCATTCTCGCCGTGTCCCCGCAGATCGTAAATGATACAGTTGTAGCCCTGTCTTAAGTAAATAGGCACGTATTTCAGAGCGCCCATACGGTTATCCGTGTGCCCGTGGGACAGGATCACATACTTCGCCGTCGGCTCAGGATTCACCAGCAGCTCTGCATGAATAGTATACCCGTCCTCCGATGTGACGGTATAATCCTTCTTCTCCAGCTTCTCGTAGAAGGAGGTATCATAATGATCACTCTGCCATGCAAAAGCTTCTTCCAGGGTCTGCCTCTTTCCCCTCATCACATAGGCCGGAAGCCCGTACAGAATACCGAAGGAGATCAGAAGCAGGATACTTCCGATGATGACCGCTATCTTCCATTTTCTTTTCTTCATACAACACCCCCGTTCACATCCCATATACCACCTGACCAACCATGGATCTGCACAGAATCACCTACGCAAACTGTTCGTTCAGGCGTTTCATTTCCGCCTTCTTCTCATACATGTTCTTATCCGCGATCCGGGTCTGATCCTCTATATCCATCTCTCCTGCCTTATAGCCTGTATAGCCGTAGGCAATGCTGAGCGGCATATCCTTTCCGGATATACTGTGATCTTCAGCCACAAGCTCATCCAGACTCTTCAGGCTTTCTTCCAGTACCGGATCCGTATCCTTATACTGTCCCAGCACGAAGAATTCATCACCGCCGATCCTGAAGAGCTTCTCTCCATGGCAGAAGACCTTCCTCATCAGCTCAGCCATTTTGATGATATACTGATCCCCGGCATCGTGACCCAGCTCATCATTTACATTTTTTAGATAGTTCAGATCCAGCATGATCAGCGCAAGATCCGTATCCTGCTTCGAAGCCTTACCTATCTCGCGGTTAAACGCCATACGGTTCTGCAGTCCTGTCAGACCGTCCTGATAGGCCATTTCCTCCATGATCTCCGCATACCGTCCGCGGCGGCTCATATCAGAGATGCGCACGAACTCATAGATACCGCACACGAGGATGAAGAGGAAAAGGGCGTACTTATAATATGACGCGTGATAATACTCATTTGTCCTGGTCACATAACGTACGATATCCACAACACCCATGGCCATGGAGAAAAGAAGCACCAGCAGCATCCCCACGATCAGGCCGCTCCTCAGCATCTTATTCATCAGTCCTCTTACCACCAGCACGATCACTGTAACAACCGTGATCGCCAGCATTATATGCGTCAGGAAAAGAAGCTTATGATAATCCTTTCCGCCTGTTAATGTGGATATAATGGAGTAGATTATCTTCGCCGCCGTCATAAATGAAAATGCCCATATAATATATTTTTTATATTTGTTTCTTGTCACAGATGAAACAAATATCACGCCCGGAAGTGACAGCAGATCGAGACAGATATAATCAAGGAAATGTACCGCTATCGGCGCACCGGTAAGCAGGGGAACTATAGCCGTCTCGCTGGCCACCCAGAGAGCCGCTACCATGGCGAAGGTTCCGACGCTGATGATCTCATAGCGTTCCTCTTCAAAATACCTGCCTATCAGGCCGACGACAAAAAGAACTGCACCAAAAGTGAAGACAATAAGACAGAGCAGGAAATCCATGGCAGAATCCTGCATTTCTCCGATCAGGAACTGACCGCCGTCATCCAGGACCATTTCCCTGAGATAACCCGGTTCGTCCGAATAGATATTATTAATAACGATTCTGATAACCCCGTCGCTGTACAGCACCGGAAGATTCACGGAATGGGGAAAGATACCATAGGCCTTGCCCAGGATCTTCGGCGGATCCGGGTGATAGTCGTAGATCCTTACCTCATCCATAAAGATCGAGAAGTGAATGCTCTTGCTGAAGAAACACAGCGTACGATCGTTGATCTCCTTCGCATCTGCCTTTTTATGGATGATAACCTCATCGCCCTCTTTCAGATTGTTCAGATCTGCCGGTGTTCCGTCCTCATAATACCACATGGAATCATAACTGATGGTATGCACATCCCTGCGCACATCATTTACATGCAGAAGGGTAGATGTAAGCATATAAACTAGCGCAGCGACTATAACGGTACACAGGATAAAACGGTAATCCAGAGGTATTCTTTTTGTGGTTTTCTTATCTTCCATCATTTCCCTCACGTCAGCCGGAGCAAAATACCTTTTTACCCGGCTTCCTTATATCAGATATTCGTAACCCCTCACCAAACTGATATACACAGAAATTCCGAACTGTTTCAAGTAGAATACCACTGCTGCCACCGGAACCGATCCACCCGAAAGGCGAATTGGAACTAATTATACCACATTCCGAAGAATTTCACAAATTAGAAGTGAGAAAACCCTGTCACCCTTCAATTACCTGCATAAAAAAGACCAGGTCTGTTGTCACATTGTCCGCTGCCGGCTTTTGCCTTCAGCCGTGCATGTGACTACAGACCTGTCCTGTCATGCTTAGTCTCCTGTTTTTTTGATGAACAGCTCAAATGTTCCGTCGCCGTTGTCGTCAATGCGAAGGACCTCGTGGCCTTCCTCCTTCACACTGCGGGGCACATTTTGGATCGGCTCCCCGTCGTTGATATGTACCTGCAGGATCTGTCCGTCGTCCAGCTCCTCCAGAGCAACCTTGGTCTTCACAAAGGTTATGGGGCAGGTCACATCCGTGATATCTATGGTATCGTCTACTGCAAAATCGCTCATTGCTTCTTCCTCCCTTATACCGTCAGCGGCAGCGCCTGCCTGACCGGTCTCGTCATCAATTATGATCAGCTCTTCCTTTCTCGCAACCCTCGCGTCCACAGGTCCTTCCACGTGAAATGCATTCAGCGCCGGATACTTTGCAGCCAGTGACAGGATCAGATAGCTTGCCCTGCTGTCATTTGCCAGACGCTTATCCTCCGCCGAAGGCCTGGAGGGCGTTTCCGGATGGGAATGCCAGTTTCCAAGAGGCTGCAGTCCCTCCGCGCGCATATCCTTTATAGCTGCCAGCTGTTCTCTCGGATCGATGGTGAAATGTTCATTTGTATGATCCGTATTGGTAAGAAGGTATACCTTCCGGATCTCCCGGACGCCGTCCTCACGGTCCACGCCGGCAATAAGCCCGCAGGCCTCGTCCGGCTGCTGGGACTGCGCATATTCACTGATCCTGTTGAAATCAGACCTTCTGATCGTAATCTTCATCGTCTTTTCTCCTTAAGCCTTGCATTTCCGGGCTGCTCCATTCCCTGGATCACTTATTTCCTCCAGGATGGAACTCGCAGGTCGGCTGCTCGTAATCGATCAGCTTCGTGATGGTCGGCTCATCCGAACATACCGCACAGCCCTTGCCGCGGGGCGGAAGCTTGATCTTGTGGAACTCCATCTTCAGTGCATCATAGGTAAGAAGATATCCCACCAGCAGGTCACCAACGCCTGTTATATACTTAACAGCCTCCATTGCCTGAAGTGAACCTATGACACCGCCCATGGCTCCTATGACACCTGCCTGTTTACAGGTGGGAACCGCATCCTTTGGAGGCGGATTCTTGAAGATACAGCGGTAGCACGGGCCTTCTCCCGGGATAATGGTCGTAAGCTGTCCCTTGAACCTGATGATACCGGCATGGCTAAGAGGTTTCTTAGCCATAACACAGGCATCATTGATAAGGAACTTTGCCGGGAAATTATCCGTTCCGTCCAGGATAAAATCATAACCGCTGATCAGATCCATGATGTTTTCACTGGTCACAAATTCATAGTAGGTATTCACTGTCACATCCGGATTGATGGCACGCATGGTCTCCGCAGCGGAATCCACCTTCTTCTTTCCGATATCATTTGTTGTATGAATAACCTGCCGCTGCAGATTGGAAAGATCCACCACGTCCGCATCCACTATTCCGATGGTACCCACGCCGGCCGCTGCCAGATAGAGAGCCGCAGGAGCTCCCAGTCCGCCCGCACCGATGATCAGCACCTTTGCATTGAGGAGCTTCTTCTGACCCTTGGCGCCGATCTCCTTCAGGATAATGTGCCTTGAGTAACGCTCCAGCTGCTCATTCGTAAATGCCATTATCTTCCACCTCCCATGAAGTACAGGAATTCTACCTCATCGCCGTCCTTAAGGACTGTTGAGTCAAATACACCGGACTCCACAAACTCCTCGTTTATGGATACGGTCACATACTGCGGGGTCTCCACATTTTCCTGCTCGATCAGAGCAGCTACCGTAAGGCCGTCCGCCACTTCCTTCTTCACACCGGCTACTGTAATCTTCATTGTCATGCCTCCTTATACTTAAAGCCTTGTTCCCGAAATGCCTGATGGCATTTCGGACCTTTGTGAACGATTAAGGAAATCGTTCACAAACCCTCACGACCTTCGGGCTGCTCCTTCGG
>ONWK01000249.1 GCA_900321505.1 uncultured Eubacteriales bacterium | reverse complement strand
TCATCTGCCTCGGGTCCGAAGATCTCACTTACAAATTCACCTGCACCGACAGCGCTGGAATATGCCTTTACAACAGTTACGATCTTCTTAATCTCGTAAGGCGGAATGCCTGCGCCTATGGCGCCGTATGCAGCAAGTGTTGATGAAGATGTAACCATCGGGTAGATGCCGTGATCCGGATCCTTCATGGAACCCAGCTGGCCCTCAAGCAGGATCTTCTTTCCATCCTTAACTGCCTGATAGAGGAAGGCGGATACATCACACACATAGGGCTCCACCATTTTCTTATATTCCATCAGCGTATTATATATCTCATCTACAGTAAGAAGCGGCTGATGATAGAGATGCTCCAGAAGCACATTCTTCTGAGCTATCACTCTTTCGATCTTCTCCCTGAGAGATTCCTCGTCATCAAAAAGCTCACTTACCTGGAAGCCGATCTTGGCATATTTATCAGAATAAAAAGGAGCGATACCGGACTTGGTGGAACCAAAGGACTTGCCTGCAAGTCTTGCTTCTTCATAGCTGTCCAGAAGCACATGATAAGGCATAACCATCTGTGCCCTGTCGGATACCAGGATCTTCGGCATGGGTACGCCCTTATCAACGATATCATTTATCTCACGGAAAAGCTTGGGAATGTCAAGTGCGACACCATTTCCGATGATGCTTACCGTATGATCATAAAATACACCTGAAGGAAGCGTATGCAGTGCGAACTTGCCATAATTGTTGATTATGGTATGTCCTGCATTTGCGCCGCCCTGAAACCGGATGATAATATCCGATGTCTCGGCAAGCATATCCGTGATCTTGCCCTTACCTTCATCTCCCCAGTTTGCACCTACTATTGCTGTAACCATATTTTTACCCTCTGTTGTAACTATTCAGCACCCCGTGAAAATCATAAAAGCAAAGACGGAAAGCTTGCTTTCCGGACTGGTTTTATGATTTTCACGGGGCGGTCAAGGCGCGAAGCGCCTCTGGCCGCCCTACGCTCCGGATGCGGAGCATCCGGAGCCGGGGTGCTGAATAGTTATCTTTCATTTTTTAAAAAAGCCTTTGCGGCCGTCTAAACACACGGAGACGATTATACAACTTAAAGCTATAAAATGTCAATGGCAAGTTACTTTTCCAGACCGGGTTCTGCGCCAAATGTTATCTTCGCTGCAGAAAGCTTTCGGCGGCGTTCTCAGCCACCATGCGCCGTTTTGCCAAAGTCTTCTCAAACAGTTCATCTGCCACCTCCGGCAGCTTTTCATAAACCACTGCAGTACCTTCCTGAGTGATCCCGCCCTTTGTGGCGACCCTGGTCACCACCTCTTCAAAGGTCATTTCCTTCTGAAGCATCAGATCTCCGGTAGCGCTCAGTGTCGAGAGAACCATCTTCACGATCTGCTCATCCGGTATCTCCGTATGCTTCTTTGCCGCCTTGCAGATCACATCAAAGATGGATGCGATAAAGCCCGGCATACAGCTTACCAGCTCGGAGCCCATGCCCATTTCCTTCTCCGGGAGCTCGATCACATTTCCGATGCAGTTAAGGAGCTTTTTCAGGCATTCCTTATCTTCATCCGTTACATCATCATTAAAGCACACAAGCGACTGCGATCTGTTGATCTCTGCGGTAAGACTTGGAATCACTTTTGCAGTCTTCTGCGCCGTGATACGTCCGATCATCTCAAAGGTAATGTTCCCGTTCAGAGATACCAGAAGCGCGTCCGGCTTGAGAAATGAAGCTATCTTTGCGATGGTATCCGGAAGATCCACGGGCCTTACGCAGACAAATACGATATCCGCCCTTTCAGCAAGCTCCTGATTCTCCGCGCATACCGTAACCCCGACGGGAACCGTGCTGAGTTTTTCCTTACTCCGGTTGGTTACATATATATTTTCAAGCTCCGAAATCTGCGCCGCCGCAAATTTGTCTGCCAGCATCTTCCCCATACTTCCATATCCGATGATCCCTACATTCACGATATTAATCCTCCCGTGATCATGCTGTATTTGTCCTTTGATTATACTCAAAAAAAACTTGTTTGTACAAGCCGTACAAACAAGTTTTTCTGCATTTTTCATTCCTGAGCATCATCCAAACAGCATCTCCGCCGCTTTTTCCAGTTCCCTGCGTTCCTTCGAATCGTCATATCCGTTTTCCCTGTCATCGATGCCCTTTACCGGATCGATCGAAAACAGGCCATCACGGTTACAGTAAAAAAAGATCCTTCTGACTCCCCTGATCTTAAACCTTGCTTCAGCGCTCGCCTCCGGATACAGCTTCACCATCTGAATATCACCTGAGCCGGCTGCCGCCATAAAAGAAATGAAATGCTCCTTCGTCATGGTGTGATCAATCCGCACATAATATTCATCCTCAACACGTTCGATGAAAACCATGTGATGCTCATCTGTCTGTTCCGCTTCTAAAGGCATGAGTTGGACACCATGACAATGAATAGCCGCCTCACCCATGCTGTGGATTATATTTCCGCATACCGGGCAGACATAAAACTTTGACTTCAGCATATTTGCAGATACGTTTGCATTTTGTATGGGAGTGCCTGATATAAGTTCTGTGACGGAAATTCTAAAGGCCTCCGCTATTGGTTCCAACAATGTAATATCTGGGTAGCCTTTGGCTGTTTCCCATTTTGAAACCGTCTTGTCGCTCACACCCAGCTGCTCCGAGAGCTCGAGCTGAGTCATCTTGTTTTTTTCTCTCAGTTCCTTAATAACTGTTCCCGTTACGTATTGATTCATTTTTTTCTTACCTCCTTGGCAAAGGAGTATATATCAATCCGAAGAAACAGGGTACCTACGGAAAGTAGATATCCAAACCTGAGGGATCTAATTCATTTTCGTTCTCCTTTGCAGTTTACCGAAGCATTATACGATCTCCATATCGATACAGGTCCAGGTGCCGATGGGCATCTCGCATTCCCTCCGGGAATACTCCCGAAAGCCTACCGCTTCATAACAATGCTTTGCCGCCTCGTTATTCTCGAATACTCCAAGATCAATTCTTGAAGCGTGAAGCTTCTCCCTTGCATACTCTATCCCAAGTCGGAGCATTTCTTTTCCGTATCCTTTTCCTCTCAGGGAAGGATCCACGATAACAAAGCCGAAGCGTACCGAGCTGTCATCATCCTCTCTCGGATATCTTATGATGAAATGTCCT
>ONWK01000399.1 GCA_900321505.1 uncultured Eubacteriales bacterium | reverse complement strand
CTTTATGGGTGCAGCATAGATACCCTCGTCAATGGCTACATCCTTAAGCTCCGTAGCAAAGGTGGTATGACGGCAGTGATCCGACCAGTAGGTATCCAGCACGCGGATCTCGGTCATGGTAGGATCACGGTGCTCCTCTCCCGCGAAATAATTCTGGATGTGCAGGAAATCCTTAAATGTCATGGCAAGGCCCAGAGAATCATAAAGCTCCTTAAGATCTGCCTCGGGCAGAACGGTAAAACCGGTGAATATCTTAACATCCGCCGGCTCCGGGAATTCCATGATAAGGGTATCCGGCTTCTTCTCATCGGAGATCCTTGAATCCACGGGGTTTACAACATATTTCTCTATCTCCTGCTTTGCTTCATCAGTAAGCTCACCTGAGATAACATAGGTAACTCCTGAACGGATAACGGGCTCGGAGGTTTCATCCAGCAGCTTTACGCACTGTTCTGCGGAATCCGCTCTCTGGTCAAACTGTCCCGGCAGGAATTCCATGGAAAATACGAAATCTCCCTCCTGCTTCGGGAATTCCTCCTCAAAAACGATATCAACCGGCGGCTCGGAGAAAACGGTCACCAGCGCATTTTTATATACCTCATCCGAAAGATTCTCGATATCATAACGGACAAGCTCCCGTACACTGATACCCTTAAGTCCCAGATAATCCTTAAACTCCTTCTCCAGCTCATTTGCGCGTACCGCATATGCCGGACGTTTCTCCACGTAGATCCTTCTTACCTTGCTCATGTCTCATACTCCTTATATGTTTTCCCTGAACTTTACAGGTTACTTTTACAGATGTAATTTCTTGATCATCTTATAGATGACCACATTCTGATAGATCATCGGCTGTTCCTGTACAAAGAAAATGATACCGTCAGCCGGTGCCACCACCTCCGACACCGTTCTTCCGTCCATGGGATCGATGATATCCGCCAGCTTCTGTCCTCTGTGCACCTCCTCATTGGTACCCACCAGCTGATGGAAAAAGCCTGCATCATCGGCCTTGATGGACAGCATTTCCTCCTCCTGCATGACTGTGGGCATGTATCCGCCCTGGCAGTTGTAATGAATGATACCCATGCGTGAAAGGAATCTGAGCACGCTGGAGACCGCGATCTCCGCATCCTTCTGATTGATCCTTTCCGTACCGCCTGAATATATGGAGAAGGCATCCGTTCCCGCTATCTGCCAGTTATAATTCAGCGTTGTAGTATCAAAGGATCTGATGTCGCTGGTGATAACGTAGGGCAGACCGAAGAGATTCGCAAGATTCGTGCTCTCATGACCCGTCTGCATCATCCTAACATGCGGTATATATCTTCCCTGCAGATAAAAGCTGGGGAACTGTATGCCGTAACGGTAATTCTTAACTATGGAAAAGATGGCATTGGCGATGCGGCTGGTTGCGGTGCCCCTGGGATTCCCCGGGAATTCACGGTTTATATCCGTGTCATCCGAAAGCCAGAATTTATGGTTTGCATTCATTGCGCTGTAATTCAAAGAGGGAATGAGCATTATCGATTTACCAGGCACTATCTGTCCGTGAGCCTCAAGTCCTGCCAGCTTCTGGCTGAGCAGGGAACAGATATAAAGCTGCTGGTATTCATTTCCTCTCATGGCTCCCACTATGCAGGCTTCCTGATCCCCCACGCCGTAGTTGTAGCCATATATTCTATATGCCTCGCGAAAGGCCGTATTCATCGTAAAAAGAACATCTTTGGTCATGACCGCACCTCCCCTATGATGCGCCGACGATACGGGCCAGAAGCGACCCTTCTTCTATAGCAGGATATTCTCTCATGGCGGAGATCACGCCGTCCCTGGGAGCTGTTACCACCTCCTCCACCGAACCCGTGATAACATCCACAACGGTGCCTATCCTTGTGCCGGCTCTTACAAAGCTGCTTACCTCCACATCCGGGATGAAAATCCCGCTGGATTCGGAATTGATATAGGTCATCTCAGCATCATTGGTCACAAGCGGTTCTCTCGGTACGATGGCATCACCCTGCCATATACCCAGCTCCTTCATAAGCGCAAAAATACCGTCCACCAGCTGATTCCCGTAATTCTGGTTGATCTTATAGGCGTAGCTGGACTCGGTCACGAAGCTTTTAACGCCTATCTGGTTAAGCTCGTAGGCAAGGCTCCCTCTCTTCACCTGATTTGAAGGATGAATCCATATCATATCCGTGTTCAGAGCTCTCGCATAGGGAAGCAGTTCTTCCACACGGTCATCGTTCATTCTGATCTGAAGTATCTCATGCAGGAACATATTGCTGCCGTGTACATCCAGGCAGAAATCCGCTCCGCGCAGATCTTCAAATACGCAGTAAGCCGCATATTCTCCCATAACACCGCTGTTGGATCCCGGGAAAAGACCGTTCATCTCAAGCTCAGGTCCCGGTATCTCCCTTGTCCTTGCCTCCATACCGAGAGGATTCAGTGCCGGATAGATATCCACGATACCTGTAAGGCTAGCGAAGTCTTCCTTAATGCGGCGTATAAGCTCATAACAGACATACTGCCCCTGCAGCTCATCACCGAATATACCGGTCACGACTGCTATACGCTTCTCTTTTCCCGTCGGAAAATCGGGCATGAGCCTGTTCTTCTTGATCTTCATTACTTCTTCCACCATGAGATTCACGGCGGCAACTGTTTCGATCATTTTCCTTTATTCTCCCCTGCTCCCGTTGATCAGCTCGCGTGCTCCTGCAATGATTGATTCGGAAATGGACTTTCCGCCCAGCAGTCTTGCTATCTCGATCACGCGGCCTTCCTCAGAAAGCTGTCTGATACCTGTATAGGTTTTTCCCCGGTCTTCTGTCTTCTCGATCTTAAATGCAGTATCGGCAGCAGCTGCGATCTGCGGAAGATGGGTAATAACTATGAGCTGTCTTGTCTCTGCCAGCTTCTTAAGCAGCATTCCCGTCTTCTGTGCCGTGATCCCGCTGATACCTACATCGATCTCGTCAAATACCAGCGTCGGCGTATCGGCAACTCCCGACAAAGCAGCCTTCAGCGCCAGCATGACTCTTGAAAGCTCGCCGCCGGACGCTATCTTATGCAGCGGTCTTGCTTCCTCTCCCAGATTCGTTGAGAGCATGAAGCATACATCATCCTTTCCGCCTGCCGTTATCTCCGGCAGTTCAGCGAAGGACGTATAGAATTCCACATGGCTGAAATTCATTTCAGTAAGATTCTTACGTACTTCTTCTTCAAGCGGTTTAGCTGCCGCCTTTCTGAGCCCGGTCAGCTTCTCCGCCGCCTTCTTCAGCGCCTTTTCGGCCTTGTTTATCTCTTCGCCGAGTGCAGCCAGCCTTTCCTCGGCCTTTTCCTGCTCCTCAAGCTCTTTTTCGATCTTATCGCAGCTTTCGAGTATATCCCCGATGGTCCTGCCGTATTTTGCCTTCAGTCCGTTTATCAGGTTCAGCCTGTCCTCGGTCTGCTTCATCTCGTCCGGTGAAAATGACATTTCACTCAGATATGCGGAAAGGCTCTGATTGAAATCTGAAAGCAGTCCCTCCACCTCCGACAGCTGTCCCGGAAGCGGTGACTCCGGATCAAGGCGGTTAAGCTCATTTAAACGCCTCATTCCCTGTCCTATGCGTGATGCGGCTCCGCCTGCCTCTTCGTCCGAGGTGAGCTGATATACCTCCCTGCAGACATCTCTCATTTCCTCTGCATGGCACATCCTGCGATATTCTTCCTCCAGTTCCGCATCCTCGCCGTTCTTAAGCTTTGCGGCCTTTATCTCGGACAGCTGGAATTTCAGGAAATCCACCTTTTTCGCGCGCTCTGCGGGATCCTGATCCAGGTGCTCCTGCTCCTGCTTAAGCTCTTCCTTCTTTTTGAAGAGCTCCTGCACCTTATCCCTCTGTTCTCTTACCTCTCCGTCCCAGGCATCAAGCAATTCAAGATGCTTTGCGGGCTTCAGCAGAGTGGTCTGCTCATGCTGGGCATGAAGATTGATAAGCAGCTCCGCAGTATCCTTAAGTATACCGATGGGTACGGTCTCACCGTTGATACGGTTGACCACTCTGTTCTTCAGGATCTTTCTCGTTATCACAAGCTCATGATCAAGGATATCCTCAGGCAGGCATCCCTGTTCCTTTATTCGCTCCAGATCCCCGTCCGTGAGTGTAAATGAAACCTCAACAAGACCGTCCTTCTCCTCATTCCTGAGCAGGGCACGGTCGAATTTACCGCCGAGAGCGATGCCTATGGAGCCTATGATAACAGACTTTCCCGCACCGGTCTCACCGGTCAGGATATTCAGTCCCTTTGAGAATTCAACCTCCAGCGCATCTATCAGTGCGATATTCTCTATACGTAATACAGTTAACATAATTCATCTCCTCATATGATCCTACGTTTTGCGGTAACAGCAGGCCATGGATGAACCAACGTGTAACGACTATTTTTTATGTTTTCACAGGGGCGGCCAGGGCACGGATCGCAGGGTGCTGAACAGTTACCTTGGATTAAGCTTTCTTCCGATCACTTCGTAGAAGCTTCGTCCCTCAAGGCGTATCAGGTGCAGCACTGTCTTCGAAGCGCATATCTCCACCTCATCGCCTACGGATATCTCATAATTCTTATACCCGTCAAATGATACTATCGCCTCATTTATCTGGGTCTTTCTCTTCTCTTCCAGTACTATCTTTATCCTGTCAGCTGCATCGAACACCAGGCTCTTTCGTAAAAGAGAATGGGGCGATACCGGCGTCAGGGCGATTAGTCTTGCCTGTGGAGCCACTATGGGGCCTCCCGCCGAAAGATTGTATCCCGTGGATCCGGTGGGCGTGGCAAGTATTACTCCGTCCGCCTCGTAGGTATCCAGGAATATGTCATTTACATATATCTTAATTGCGATAAGCCTCAGCACTCCTTCACGGATGACCACAATGTCATTAAGCGCGGTAAAGCTCTCTGCCGGGGCGCCGTTTGCCTTTCTTATCACGCCCTTAAGCTTCATGCGCGTTTCCACGGTATAGTCTCCTGCGAAAAGCCGGTCCACCATGGTTCCCATCGCACCGCACTCAACCTCAGTCAGGAAGCCCGTGGTACCCAGGTTCACACCTATCATCGGGACATCACTTTTACCTATGGCATGGCTGGCGCGCAGCAGGGTTCCGTCCCCTCCGAGCACAACCACCACATCCACAGTCTTCATAAGCTCCGGATCTATCACGTCATCCGTTGCCTCATCCGGCTCCTGTATCAGTGACACGCTGCCGCCCTTCGCGCGGATCATTTCCGCAAGACGGTCCGTCACCTCCAGCCCGGGGTCCTTATTCTGATTTGAAAATAAAAGGAAATGCATGGCTTCCGCTTCCTATCTGTCTAAATCCTGATGACTTTCCTCAACCGTCTTCTGCGGATCGATACCCGAATCCTCGATCTCCGTATCCGGTTCTTTAATGAGCCAGATCAGATATTCAATATTTCCCTCGGGGCCCTTCACCGGCGAATATGTAAGCCCGCCGATACTGAATCCGTTATCACGTGCATAGCCCATGGCAGCTTCGATCACTTCAAGGTGTACCGCCTTATCCCGGACCACACCCTTCTTTCCGACCTTTTCACGTCCTGCCTCAAACTGCGGCTTGATCAGCGCTACCACCTGTCCGCCCTTTTTCAGCATTTCATATACCGGAGGAAAAACCTTTGAAAGCGATATAAATGAAACGTCAATGGATGCAAAATCCAGCACCGTACCACCTATATCCACGGGGGTCACATATCTTATATTTGTGCGCTCCATGGATACGACCCGCGGATCATTTCTGAGCTTCCAGTCCAGCTGTCCGTGCCCCACATCCACCGCATAGACCTTCTCAGCGCCGTTCTGCAGCATGCAGTCTGTGAAGCCGCCGGTGGAGGCGCCCACATCCATGCACACACACCCTTTAAGATCTATGGGGAAGTTCTGCATGGCCTTCTCAAGCTTCAGTCCCCCGCGGCTTACGTAGGGAAGTGTCTTACCCCTGACCTCTATCTCCGAAGTCTCTTCAAATTCACTCCCTGCCTTGTCCTCCTTATCACCGTCGACATAAACTATGCCTGACATGATAATGGCCTTTGCCTTCTCCCGTGAAGGAGCCAGCCCTTTTTCCACAAGCAGGATATCCAGACGCTTTTTCAATTCTTCTTCCTCAGCTCTTCATGTACCCTTTCCACCACTGCTTCCGGCGTAAGACCAAGCTTCTCTCTCAGTGCGGATACCGATCCGTGGCTTACTATATCATCACGGATACAGATATGCATGTACGGGACCCTGATCCCTCTCTCCATAAGCTTATATCCTATCGCTTCTCCGAAGCTGCCGTGGGAAACCGCTTCCTCGATGACTGCAAAAATTTTACTGTCATCTGCTACTGCCGCAAGCATCTCCTCATCTATGGGTCTGAGGAAACGTGCATTTACCACTCTTACAGTCTCTCCCTCATCATGAAGCAATTTAGCCGCATCCAGAGCGGTCTGGTTCATATTTCCGACGGCAAGGAAGGTTATCACCCTGTTTTCATCTATATCATCCGTGAGCTCATCCGCAGCTTTTCCTGCAGCCGCAGACTCAGCTGCCGCCCTGAGGTCCTCCGACTCGGAATCATATAAAATGGTAGACTTTCCGAATACTATCCTCGGAATATTTTCCTTCGGCTTATCAAGAGAATTCCCCTTGGGATATTTGATGGCCACAGGTCCGTCAAGAGTTACGGCAAACTCCAGCATCAGCTTTAATTCCGCGCCGTTTCTCGGACTCATAACCGTGAGTCCCGGCATCTCATCCAGATATGCCGTATCATATATTCCCTGATGTGTCTCTCCGTCCTCGCCCACCAGTCCCGAGCGGTCTATGGCAAAGATCACATGCAGCTTCTGCAGACAGACATCATGAAGTATCTGATCATATGCCCTCTGAAGGAAGGATGAATATATGGCTACCACCGGAAGCATCCCCTGCTTTGCAAGTCCCGCCGCAAAGGTTACGGCATGCTGCTCGGCTATACCCACGTCAAAGGTCCGGCCCGGCCATTCCTTCTGAAATGCCCTTACTCCCGTTCCCCTTGCCATGGCCGCCGTGATGGCAACCAGCTTCGGGTATTTCTCACCAAGCTCCAGCATTGTTTTTGCAAAGACATCCGTAAAGGTCTTTACTCTGGGAGCTTTCAGCTCACCGGTTTCTATATCAAAGGGTCCCGTACCATGGAAACGCTCCGGATATTTTTCCGCAGGCGGATAGCCATACCCCTTTTTTGTCTTTACATGCACGACTATGGGTTTTCTGAGACGGAAGGCCCTTTCAAATGTGGCGATCATATCCTCGATATTATGTCCGTCTACAGGACCCACATAGGTGATGCCCATTTCCTCGAAGAACATTCCCGGAACCAGCAGATTCTTAAGGGAATTCTTGGAACGCTTGATACCCTTTGTAATCTGGGGACCCACACTGGGAATGGACATAAGGGCATTCTCAACGTCATTTTTCAGTTCATTATACTGCCTGCCCACGCGGATCCTGTTCATGGCTTTTGAAAGACCGCCCACATTCTTGCCGATGGACATCTCGTTATCGTTAAGGATGACAACCAGCGGTGCTCTGAGCTGTGCCGCGGCGTCCAGTGCCTCGTAAGCCATACCTCCTGTCATGGAGCCGTCACCGATCACTGCCGCAACACGGATGGCGTGCACCGAAGGATCCATCTGCCTCTGCATTTTAGCAGCAATTGCAAGACCCAGTGCGGCTGAAATGGATGTGGAGCTGTGTCCCGTATCAAAGGCATCGCAGTCACTCTCGCAGCCCTTTGGAAAACCGCTCATCCCCCCCAGCTGTCTCAGGTTGTCAAAGCCGTCTTTTCTGCCCGTAAGTATCTTATGTGTATAGCTCTGGTGTCCTACATCGAATACTATCTTATCCTCGGGAAGGTCCATACAGAGATGCAGCGCTATGGTAAGCTCCACGGAGCCAAGATTAGACGCCATATGGCCTCCGGTCCTGCTTACCTTCTCGATGAGAAACTGCCTTATCTCTTCTGCAAGAGCAGGCAGATCCTCGCGGGACAGCTTCTTTATATCATTTTCCTTTTCTATCTGATCCAGAAGACTCATACTTCTATTCCTCGTTCTGTTATTGTCAGGGACCTTATTCCGGATATCCGCGGTGTTGACGGACTCCTCCGGAGATCCTTTGCTCAGGATGAAATGTAATATCCTGAAGGCAGGTGTCTGTCATCATGCCCTGCGGTTTACCAGTCCCTGCAGCAGTGCCCTCAATTCGGCTGCCGGAGCATTTTCTTCGGTGAAAAGCTCCTTCAGCAGAGCTTCCGCTTCATCGGTTTTCTGCTGGACATAGGCCTTTGCTGCATCCATCCCGTGGAGAGTCACATATGTAGTCTTCTCATTTCTCGCGTCCTGACCCACCTCTTTACCCAGAACTGCAGCATCGCCTGTCTCGTCAAGGATATCATCCTGAACCTGGAAGGCTATGCCTGCATCATAGGCTGCACGGCGTATCTTATCAACCGCATCCTCATCAGCGCCGCCGAGTACCGCACCGATCATCATGGCGCACTCCAGAAGCGCCGCGGTTTTATTTGCATAGATATATTCCAGCTGTTCATCGTTGAGACGTGTTCCCGAAAGCTTGACATCCGCCGTCTGGCCTCCGAGCATGCCAAAGAGTCCCGGCTTTGCGGCCAGGATCTGCAGTGCCTTTTCTGCCCTTATATCTCCGGGCAGCATGGAGAAGCTCTTTGCTGCCACTTCAAATGCAAGATTCTCAAGTCCGTCACCGGCAAGGATCGCTATATCCTCTCCGTAAGCAACATGGACCGTAGGACGTCCGCGCCTTAACGAATCATCATCCATTGCGGGAAGATCATCATGGATCAGCGAAAAGGTATGTATCATTTCAATGGCCGCCATAAATGTCTCCAGCACTTCCTTAGGGACTGCCTTTTCAGGACTGTCCGCTGAAAATGCTTCATAGCTGAGAAGCATAAGCGTCGGCCTGACTCTCTTTCCCCCTGCCATCAGTGCATATTCCATGGCTTCACGGACCGGATTGGCGGGACCCGCTTCTGCCGGCATATGCTTTACAAGTACCGATTCAATATATTTAAGTCTTTCCTCTGAACTCATTTTACGAACCTCCTGAAATATGTATTACCCGTAACTATTCAGTACCCTATGACTCCGGATGCTCCGCAGATCATGACCTGGTCACTGTCTCACCTTCCTCGGGGTTTAATATCTTCAATTCCTGCTCCACGCCTTCCAGAACTGCCCTGCTTCCCTCCAGGAGCTTCACGCCCTCCGTATAATACTTCATTGCATCCGAAAGGCCTGTTTTCGGATCCTCCAGCATCCTTATGATCTCCTCAAGGCGCTCAAAGGATTCCTCTATGGATACAGCCGGTTCTTCCGCGGCCTTATTCTTTGATGTTTTCTTTGCTTCAGCCATATCTTTCCTCTTAGTCACTTACCTGTGATTATTCAACACTCAACGGATCCTGATGCTTCAGGGTCACCTGTTGAACCTCCGTCCTGATAACCCCGTCATGCAGTGTGATATCCAGTGTGTCACCCTTCTTTACATTCTCTGCCGATCCGACCGCGCTGCCGCCTGACTCCAGATAACCGAAGCCGCCCTTCAGCTTTGCCGTGGGCGAAAGTCCGTGCAGCCGTTCAGTCAGCAGCAGAGCTCTCTGTCTCATCCTGTCAGCCTTGCTCCTCATGCTGCCATGAAGTCTGTCCGAAAGCTGTGTGAGTCTCAGCTGCTGCAGCCGGAGTTTTGCCTCAGGTCCTCTTCTGTGCAGACGTTCCTCCAGCTCCCTGCACCTGGATCCGGCAAGACTGATACGGTTCCTTATCAGCCTGTTAAGCGTTGTCCTGTAGCTTTCCGCCTGCCTCAGCACCGTCATGATATCCGGTATGGCAAGCTCAGCCGCTGCTGATGGCGTCGGTGCCCTCAGATCCGCCACGTAATCCGCTATGGTATTATCGACCTCGTGTCCCGTTCCGGAAATGACCGGCGTATCCGCTTCAAAAATTGCTCTAGCCACTATCTCTTCATTAAATGCCCAGAGATCTTCTATTGAACCGCCCCCGCGTCCGACGATTATGGTATCGAGGCCCATTTTATCAAGAACCCTGATGCCCCTTGCTATGGTCTCAGCCGCGCCGTCGCCCTGCACCTTTGCAGGATACAGGATAAGCTCCACATAGGGATTTCTTCTCTTTGCTATATTGCATATATCCTGGATGGCCGCACCCGTGGAGGCTGTGACTATCCCCACCTTTTTCGGATGCTTCGGTATGGGCTTCTTATGCTCGAAATCGAAAAGTCCCTCATCATAAAGCTTCTGTTTCAGCTTTTCATAAAGAAGATTCAGACGCCCTTCCCCATCACCGTCCATAACTATCTTCCTGGCATACAGATTGATCCTGCTGTCCCGCTCATACACCTTTACGGAACCGTCTATGATCACTGCCTGCCCGTCCTGCAGGGTAAATGTAAGACCTGAAGATACATTCCCCTTAAACATAACACAAGGCATGGAGCCGTTTTCATCCTTCAGCGTAAAGTAGATGTGCCCCATGCTGTGGTATTTGCAGTTTGATATCTCACCTTTTACGGACACATGTCCCAGGAGAAAATCCTGATCTATAAGGTTTGCGATATATTTGCTGACCTGTCCTACTGAATAGACCCTGCTCATTTCTGCTCCATAAGATTATTCAGAACTCCGTTGATAAAGGCTGACGCCTTCTCGTCACAGTAGATCTTTGAAAGCTCTATCGCCTCATTGATCGCCACCCTGTCAGGAATGTCCTCGTCATAATATATCTCATAGGCTGCAACCCGCAGGATCGCAAGTTCCATTTTACCGATACGGCTGACCTTCCAGTCATGGCTGGCTTTCTCAAGAGATGAATCAAGCTCTTTCATGCTGGAAAGCACGGCATCCACCTTCTCGCGGATATATGCCAGATCCTCCTCTGACGGTTCCTCCTTCATTGAAGGCAGGAACAGCTCCGGCTCCTCCTGAAGCTCACGGAGATAGTCCTCCTTCTGTTCCTCCATACCTGCCGCGGGATAGAAGGCTTCCCTGTAAATGATACGGACAATACTGTCCCGTAATTCCCTTCGTGTCATTGTTCTACCTTCTCCATAAAATCTACACCGGATACCCTGACATTTACAACGGCGGGTGTGAGTCCCGTCATGGTCTGAAGCGCCTGTTTAACCTTCTCCTGAACCGCTCCGGATACATCCACGATATTAAAACCGACCTTAACCACGATCGAAACATCAATACGTATACGGTTTTCTTCGTAGATCACATTGATCCCCTTGGACATTCCCTTTTTCCCGCGTTTTGCCATACGGTCGCCCGGCACATTTCCGGTCAGTCTTGACACTCCGTCCACTTCAGTTGCGGCAAGTCCCGCAATATTGGATACCACATCATCCGATATCCGGATAAATCCGTCCCCATCCTCATTTGTAAGCGTGAGGGTCGCCTTCTTACTTTCCTCCATGGTTTTCTCCTTTACTTCCATCCATGGTAATTACTGCTCCGGAACGGCAGCTATATTATTCTCCGGAAGCATTCTCTCTTCTTCGCTGTCATCCGCCAGGATATGTACTCCTTCTATGGTTGAAAGGATACCGGGAATTCCTGTCCAGAAAAAGAGACAGTATAATATGCCGGTCTTATATCTGCCAAGATAGAACTTCTGTATGCCGAAGCTGCCCAGCAGCAATGCCAGGACTCCCGCCACGGTACGTGATTTCTTCTTTGCCGGTTTTTCCATGATTTCCTTTTTTCCCGTGTTTTCCTTTTTTACCGGTTTCTTTCCTTTACCACTCATCTTCTTACTTCTCGCTTTCCGTTGATACGCCGAAGCTTCATCAGAACATAAAACGTCATCCTTTACTATACAAAAAATCAGTGCATTTTTCAATGTTTTTCGCCCCTTATACAGGTAAAAGCGACAGTTTTTTAAAAACTGGTTGAAAAAGAGCCAATGATATATTAAAATAGTAACGTTCTGCCAGGCTAAAGGCAGATTTACTCTAATACTCTAATTTTTTCAGGGAGGATTTAACGAATGATTTCTGCAGGTGAATTCAGAAACGGTATAACGGTAGAGATTGAGGGAAATGTTTATCAGATAATCGAGTTTATGCATGTAAAACCGGGCAAGGGCGCTGCCTTCGTTCGCGCAAAACTGAAAAATATCATCAACGGCGGTGTGGTTGAGCGTACCTTCCGCCCCACAGAAAAGTTTGAGACCGCTCACATCGAAAAGAAGGATATGACCTATTCCTACAAGGACGGCGACCTCTTCTATTTCATGGATTCCGAGACCTTCGAGATGACACCTGTTAATTCAGCGCTCATCGCCGACAACATGAAATTTGTCAAAGAGAACGAGAACTGCAAGCTCAGCTTCTACAAGGGTTCCGTATTCTCATGCGAGCCTCCAATCCAGGTTACTCTTGAGGTTACAGACTGCGAGCCCGGCGTTAAGGGCAACACCGCTACCAACGCTACAAAGCCCTGTACCGTTGAGACCGGCGCTACTCTGAACATTCCTCTTTTCGTTAACACAGGAGATCTTATCACCATCGACACAAGAACCGGTGAGTATTCAGGCCGTGCATAAAACCAACGGTAACAGTTGAGCAGGCAGGCAAATGTACATTCACGCATGTCCGCTTTCCGACCGTATCGCACAAAAAATCCGGAACCGCCTTATGGTTCCGGATTTTTGTATTCAGACTCTTCCCGAATCTTCCTCATGCAGATACATGATCATGCCCGGACCAAGATCCGGTGTGGGACGGGCAATAAACCCGTTCTTCTCATAAAATCTCTCTCGTCCTTTTGCACACATGAGGGTAAACATCAGCTCTTCTCCCGGTTCAAGCGCCTCAGCGGCCTTCTCCCTGAGATGTCGTATCAGCTCCGACCCGATTCCTCTTCCATGATAATCCGGCCTTACGATAAGATCCTGGATATTCATTATCACCAGCTCGTCGCCCACGAGACGTCCCATGCCTACAACCTCTCCGGTCTCGGTATCAGTTGCACACACCATGGCCTTGCAGCCGTTCAGCGATGCCTGCACCTGCCTGTCCGACAGGCTCTTCCAGCCCACTGAAGCCCTGAGGCCCAGGTATTCCTCGGTTGTAAGTTTTCTGAAAGTAAATTCTATCATGTCAAATGGATGTATGCCATCCGTCTCCTTTACTTATTCTGTCTACAGTCTTACGGATACTCCTCTTTTTCTGAGAGCTTCCTTGACCTCCCTTATCTCCAGCTCCTTAAAATGGAACAGGGATGCCGCAAGCGCCGCATCAGCCTTTCCATCCGTAACAGCCTCATAGAAATGGTCAATGGTGCCCGCCCCTCCCGATGCAATGACCGGTATGGATACAGCCTCGGATACTGCCCTTGTCAGTTCGATGTCATATCCGTTCTTGGTGCCGTCACAATCCATGGATGTGAGAAGTATCTCTCCCGCGCCCAGCCGGTCAGCCTTTGCAGCCCATTCTACGGCGTCAATGCCGCAGTCCAGTCTTCCGCCATGCTTATATATGGTCCAGCCGCTGCCGTCCTCTCTTCTTTTCGCATCTATCGCAACAACCACACACTGGCTTCCGAATTTATCGGCCGCATCACTGATAAGCTGCGGATTATCTATGGCTGCGGAATTCACAGCTATCTTGTCTGCGCCCTCGCGAAGTATGGCTCTGAAATCCTCTACAGTCCTTATGCCTCCGCCGACGGTGAAGGGGATAAAAACCGTTTCCGCCACACGCCTCACCATGTCGGCAACTATCCGGCGCCTGTCACTGGAAGCCGTGATATCCAGGAATACCAGTTCATCAGCCCCTGCCGCGTCATAAGCTATGCCGCATTCAACCGGATCTCCGGCATCCACCAGATCCACAAAGTTTATTCCCTTTACTACCCTGCCGTCCTTTACATCCAGACAGGGAATGATCCTTTTCGTATGCATACTGATTCCTCGCTTTCCCCGGTCAGACAGTCAGGAAGTTTTTCAATATCTCCAGACCAACCTTTGAACTCTTCTCCGGATGGAACTGGCACGCATAGATATTTCCCGCTTCTACGGCTGCGTCTATCTTTACTCCGTACTCTGTAGTTGCCGCAACGACAGACTTGTCGGCTGCATCAAGATAATATGAATGTACAAAATATACATAGCTTCCGTCAGCTATGCCCCTGAAAAGCCTGGAATCCGGATTGGTTTTTATATCATTCCAGCCTATCTGCGGCACCTTCCGGCCCGGGCCATCGGGTATCCTCCGTATCCTTCCGGGAACAAGGCCAAGTCCCTTCACTCCCGGGCTTTCCTCACTCTCATCGAAAATGAGCTGCAGGCCGAGGCATATGCCCAGAAACGGCTTTCCGCTCCCGGTATACTTTTTTATTACATCTGTCAGCCCGTAACCGGAAAGCTTTTCCATGGCATCTCCGAAAGCCCCTACTCCCGGAAGTATAACCCTGTCCGCAGAGAGTATCTCCTCCGCATCCCTTGTTATCCTTACATCCTGACCCAGATACTGCAGAGCCTTTTCCACGCTTTTAATATTTCCG
>ONWK01000122.1 GCA_900321505.1 uncultured Eubacteriales bacterium | reverse complement strand
GAGGGCATGATCTCAACGGTTCCCACTGCCGAAAGAAGATCCATGGCATAGGCCCTGTCCTCTTCAGACATATTATTTGCTTCTTCGAACAGGGTAACACCGTCCCTGATCCTTGCGGGGGTATTCGGCATGATACACTGTACCTTAAGAGCTCCCTGTCCCGCATCCTCAAACTTCTTAAGGGAATAGCCTGCAGCTATGCAGATTACCGGGGTGTCCGGCGCATTCTTAAGTATGGCCGCCGCATTTTCCTGAACCTGTCCCGGCTTACATGCAATGACGATCATTTCGGCAGCCTTAAGCATCTCCTCAAGGCTGTCGCAGCCGTTAAGCCCAAGCCTTTCAGTTTTTTCCCTGAGCTGTTCCTTATCCGGCGTATATGCATACGCATGATCCGGGGTAAGCTTTCCCGCAGCCACAAAGCCTGAATAAAGAGCCTCGCCCATATTTCCGATACCAATAAACCCTACGCGTTTCATTTTATCCTCCCTGATATTTAACTTTGATTAACCTTCAATCTTCTCGAAATCAACAGCACCGTGCTTGCATACGGGACATACGAAATCCTCCGGCAGCACTTCGCCTTCATAAATATATCCGCAGATCTTGCAGCGCCAGCCCTTAACCTCTGTCTTCTGCGGCTTCGGCTTGATATGCTCCTGATAATAGCTGTAGGTAGCGGAGGGATCCTGATTCAGGACTCCGCCGTCCGTAACATCCGCTATGAACATGGTATGGGTTCCGAGATCCACCTCCTGAACCACCTTTGCCGATATAAATGCATTGACTCCCTTTGTTATAACGAAAAGTCCGTTGTTGGAGCGTACGGCATCCTTAAAGTCCGCGAACTTATCCACCTCTCTTCCCGTCTGGAAGCCAAAATGCTTAAAGATCGAAAAATCAGCCTTTTCCGACAGGATGGAAACATTGAACTCCCCTGTATCATGAATTATATCATGGGTATAGTTCGCCTTGTTTACACATATGGAGATACGATTCGGCGTGGTCGTCACCTGGATCGCAGTGTTGATGATGCAGCCGTTGTCCTTTCCTTCAGCAGTCTTTGCCGTAAGTACATAAAGACCGTAACCCAGTTTGTACATAGCCTCTTTGTTCATTTGCCTTACCTCCTCTTTCGTTTTGACAATATGTATATTTCACCGCAGGATATGTTTCATTTCCCTTACGGCAACACCCAGCCTGCGATGGAACTGTACGAAAAAATCCTCGTTCTCATCATACTCCGTAACATAGAAAAGCTCCAGCAGAAACAGCATGAAATTCCTGATCTGCTTCGGATCCTTTGCCTCCGAAACCTTCCTCCTGGCAAGGCCCTGGAAATTATGCCATTTTCTCACAAATGCCGTGTGCTCTTCTATGGGCTCTATATCGATCCATTTTTCAACCTTGATCTTGGCCCTGTTCTGTCTGGTACACTCGTTCACCTGAAGGAAGTATTTAAAATCTCCGTTCTCATAATACCTGCCCAGGGGAAAGAGCCGGCATATGGATGGTCTGTAGGGATGGATGCTGCAGCGTTTGTCCTTCAGAAAGGCACATCCTCTGGTCATATTCATATGGGGAAGGATGAGCCCATCCAGTACCGAAAGCTCTATCTCATGCTCCACCATTTCCGAAAAGCTTTTTCCCGTACCCCTGCAGAGCATCCATATATCGTACGGATCCAGGGTGATAGACTCACCCATGTCGCTCTCGCAGCATTTGCTGCAGCCTCTGCAGTCCGCACAGTCAGCCCTGACCATGTCATTCAGTTCATACAGTCTTCCGTCGGAAATCTCCGCCAACGTTCCTTCACGAAGCATCTTCAGTATTCCTCTTTAAATTACAGACCGGCAGCTTATCTGCCGTGTTCACATACAGAGTAAGTATACCAAAAATTTCAAAGCATCTCAATATCCTGTGAATTATTCGTTATGTACTTGTTTTTTTTACACTTTTATGTTACCCTATTCCCAATCTTTAATAATTCACGGTCCGTCATCATTTGCTGATGGATCCATTTTTAAGAAAGGATGTGTTTTATCATGGCAAATTCTTACGATCCCAACCAGAACAACCCGTATGGCAACACATACCAGAATCAGGGTCAGTATGGCGGAGATTATCCCCAGCAGTACGGTCAGCCCGGCGGTATGTACAACGGTCAGCAGGGTAACTACAATCAGATGTATCAGCAGCAGATGAACCAGCAGCAGATGAACCGCGGCATGTTCGGCCTGGACCAGCAGCAGTATGCTCCCGGTCAGCAGGCAGGCTACGGTACTCAGACCATAGATGCCAATATGATCCTTACCCGTTCATTCCTGTTCATGTTCATCGCACTGCTCATAACAGGTATAACCGCTCTTCTGGTTGCGAATTCATTTACCGAGAACGGTGCTCTCGGCCGTCTGGTATACGGAAGCAGATTCGGCTTCCTCATATTCATAATTGCAGAATTTGCAATTGTTATTGCATGTAACGTGGCAATGAAGAAGAACAACCTTGTACTTTCAGGCATTCTGTTCTTCCTGTATTCAGTGGTTAACGGTCTTACTCTTTCCGTTATCTTCCTTGCATACACAAAGTCATCCATTACATCGGTATTCTTTGTAGCAGCAGGTATCTTTGCAGTTATGGCCATCCTCGGTGCGACCACCAAGATCGATCTCACCAAGCTCGGCGTTATCTGTATAATCGGTCTTTTCGGTGTTGTTATTGCATCACTGATCAATATCTTCATCGGTTCCGAGACCATGACCACAGTTATCTGTGCGATCGGCGTTGTGATATTTGTAGGCCTTACAGCATACGATGTCCAGAAGATCAAGAAACTCGCAGCAACAAATACAGGATACGATCCCAATGTACTTGGTTTATACGGAGCCATGGAATTATACCTCGACTTCATCAACCTCTTCCTGTATCTGCTCCGTCTGTT
>ONWK01000219.1 GCA_900321505.1 uncultured Eubacteriales bacterium | reverse complement strand
TTTCCTGATGTCTGTGCCGGAATGGATATACAGTATCTTTATCTTTATTCGGTAGACCGGAACGATAAACGCAGATATATTATCAGTGTTTCACTGGATCTTGATGTTCAGGATGATCCGGACAGTCAAATGGCTCTCCATGGCATGACACCCGATAGCCCTCTGCAGGAGAATGAAAGAAAGGTACTGTATGGGTCAGAAGACAGCGGGCTTCTCGAGATGGATAATGAATATGGGGATGTCGTTAATTGTGTGATGGCTTTTTATGATACGACGGGAGAAATAAGAGCTCTGATAGGCGCTGATTACGATATGAATATTGTTGTTGAAAAAATGAGAAATGACAATATTTACATGGGTATCATCGGGCTTGCAGCCATCGTTATCACTTTTTTCCTGGTCCTGATCATGATCCACATATGGGTACTGCGCCCGATCCGGGGATTGTCACGCAGTATGCTTGGTTTTATGGAGGATAAGGAATTCCGGCTCCCGGAGAACAGGTCATTTTTCAGAGACGAGCTGACGGATATGGAGTCATCCTTCAGGGAAATGGCTGCAGATCTGTCGGGGTATGTCATTGATATCCGGAGAATGGCTTCGGAGAAGGCCGAAGCGGATGTGCAGCTTGAGCTGGCAAGGAGGATTCAGAATGGCATGGTTCCGCCCGAGAAAGGATATTTAGGCCGTGGTTGTTCGGTGTATGCCGTCATGCAGCCGGCGCTTGAGGTGGGTGGTGACTTTTACGATGTATTTGATCTTCCCCTGGGAAAGGTCGGTATCCTTATCGGAGATATATCCGGGAAGGGAATAGGAGCGGCTCTTTTCATGTCTGTAGTCCACCGTATCGTACGGGAACGTCTACGTACGGGTATGCAGCCGGCAAAGGCACTGAAACGGGCTAATGATGAGATCTGCAGAGAAAACCCGGAGGATTTTTTTGCATCGGTATTTGCGGCCTCCTGGGATCCGATGAGCGGAAAACTGACATATGCAAATGCAGGTCATAATCCACCTGTACGATTCGGAGGCGTGACGGAAGAGATAAGCGTCATTCCGGGGGATGTTCTGGGACTGTATGATGATGCATATTTTAAGAACGAATCGATAAATCTGGAGATAGGAGAGGGGATACTTCTTTATACCGACGGAGTTACCGAGGCTCATGATCCGAAACGCGGAGCTTATGGTCTGGAGCGTCTCCTTAAACTGATTCCAAAGACGGAACAGGATCCGAAGATCATCGTAAATTCTATACGGAAAGACGTGCTGGGTTTTGAAGGGGAAGACAATGTATTTGATGATATTACAATGATCGCGATCCAGCGTCTTGATATTCAGTGGATCAGACTTGTTCCGGATCTCGAAGAGCTGGACAAGATAAAAGATTATGTGATGAGCCATGTGGAGGACAGGGATCTGGCAAGGGATGTCATGATGTCATGTGAAGAATGGTTTGTTAATATCATTTTTTATTCCGAGGCAAAGAGCATTCTCTTTGATATCGTCCGTGAAAACCAGTTGATCAAGGTGACCTTTGCGGATGACGGTATACCCTTTGATCCTACAACATACATTGAGGAAAAAGCATTTGATGATCTTGACACCGGAGGCATGGGTATCAGGATGATCAGGAATCTGGCTACGGAACTCAGATATGAACACGTTGAATGCAGAAATGTGGTGACGATCGTATTCAGCAGGCAGACGGCAGCTGGAGGTGAATGATCGGTAAACCGGCCGATGTCTGCAGTAAGTATCTGAAGGACCCAAATATAGAAAAAGGAGAAAACAATGGAAATCATTAAAACAGAAAACGGAAACGAAGTAACACTGAAGCTGGTAGGCTGGCTGGATACCAAGGCAGCCCCCGATCTTAAGGAAGAGGTTGATAAGATACGGAAGGATGAAAGCCTCGTTCTGGATCTGAGCGATTTGGAATATGTGGCTTCCTTCGGACTCAGACAGTTTGTTGCCAGCTATAAAAAAATGAACGGTAAGATGGTGCTTCGAAACGTACCCGAGAATATCATGGGCATTCTGAAGACTATGGGTATGGATAAGAGGATACCCATAGAGTAAGGCATACTCCGATCATAAAAGCTTATTCCTACTGTGACAGTTGTGTGACTGTTGTCATGGTATGATATGTACATGAAAAGGATTTCAATACCCGGATTGCAAAGACCGAAAGGTCGCCGAAGATAGTAAGAAGTAATATATTTTCAT
Source organism: uncultured Eubacteriales bacterium (assembly GCA_900321505.1). Classification (GTDB taxonomy): domain Bacteria; phylum Bacillota; class Clostridia; order Lachnospirales; family Lachnospiraceae; genus Eubacterium_Q. The sequence continues at coordinate 130 of ONWK01000219.1, read as the reverse complement.
ACAAGGAGGGTAAATATATGAGAAAACTGAACGAAGAAAAAACTATGACGAAAAGGAAAATAACAAGGAGGATCGTTGTAGCAGTGGCGGCAGCAGTGTTCTCGCTCTCTCTTGTGGGCTGCGGTACAAC
>ONWK01000216.1 GCA_900321505.1 uncultured Eubacteriales bacterium | reverse complement strand
CTGAAACCGGAGAGATGAAGAAGGGCTGGCAGGAGATCAACGGGAAATGGTACTATTTCAATCCGGTTCACGGTCATATGCAGACCGGCTGGATTCAGGTGAACGGAAAATGGTACTACCTGAATATGGAGACCGGTGTGATGAAGACCGGCTGGATGGAGACCGCCAAGGGATGGTATTTCTTCAGCAAAATAGGCGTGATGCAGACCTCCTGGGTGGAGTTTAATGGGAAATGGTACTATATGGACCCTGACAGTGGTCTGATGCAGACGGGATGGGTCAGTGCAGGAGAGAAGGATTATTATCTGAACAGCCGCGGCGCCATGCGGACCGGCTGGTTCAAGGACGAAGGAAAATGGTACTATCTGGAGTCAAATGGGGCCTCGAAGACCGGGTGGCTTGAGGAGGACGGAAAGTATTATTACTTCAAAGAAAACCGGGAAGGGATGGCAGCGGCTGAAGTCATTGAGGTCGACGGGAAGAGACAGGGCTTTTCCGGTACCGGAGAATGGATGGGCAGAAGAGGCGATGCCTTCTGGGACGCTTATGAGAAGGCAATCGTGATCGTGCAGGAGGTAACTGATGATTCCATGACCACGGATCAGAAGCTCCGCGCATGCCTTGCATATATGCAGAACAATAAGCATCTCGGGCAGCCGTGGATCCCGCATTATAAGGAAAAGGACTGGGTTGAGAAGTACGCCAATCATATGTTTGATAATACATACGGAAACTGCTTCTGTTTTGCGGCCTGCTTCGGCCTGATGGCACGCGCCATCGGATGCGAGGATGTCTACTGCTGCAACAATGGAATTCATGGCTGGTGTGAGATCGGCGGAAATGTCTATGATCCGCAGTGGACGATCTATCATGTGGAAAAATGGAACCGTCCGCTGATGAAGGGCGATTCGCCGAATTATCTGGGATCCATAACCCGTACGGATGGGAACTGGCAGTATATCCCGCTGTAAGGAGTTGCGGGAACGGTATGAGTCCGGCATAGAAGGTCCGGATTGTGAAGGCAGGGGCGGATGAAACCGGATAAGAGTCCTAACCACTGAAAAAAGGAGAAAAAACATGCGCCTGAGATTGATCACAAATGAAAATGCACGGGATTATGAGGGACTTCTCCCCGACGTATTTATGTCCGGGAGGGAGCTTCTTGGTGTGGCCTGCATTGATGAAACGGATGAGGAGGATGTCATCATGGGCGCCTCCGTGGTTTTGCCGAAGGAAGAGGATGAAACACTGGAGCTTCTGTGGATGTATGTAAAACCTGAGCATCGCAGAAGAGGAGCCGGTTCAGCTATGCTGCGAGGAATCGGTGAAATGGGCCGAGCAGCAGGCCTTAAACTTGTTGATGTCTGTTTCTGGGGTGATGATACCAAAGAAGAGGAGTCCGATGAATGGATCACTGATCCTGCAAGGGAGGACATTTCCCGATGGAATGAGGAAGACCGGGAGGAGAAGCTTACAGAAACCGGGGTTCTGAAAAGATTTCTTCTGGAAGAGGGTTTTCTTACCATGTCGGAAGCGCCCATTTATTCCTTCCTGCTTTCGGATGTGAGTGCTTCGGATTACGTAAGGGATCATCAGAAGAACAAGGACAGCAAGGTGATGGATTCCTACGAAAGCGTAGTCTGGGGAGATGTTCCGCAGAGCGTCAGGGAGACGGTAAGGGAGAAGATCATACAGGCAGGCTTCAGGGATCTCACGGGACTTTGCTCACCCGAGATAAGCTTTGTGTGCTATAAGGGAGGAGAGGCCGCAGGGTGTATCCTGGTCACGGATGATCCTTCTGAGAGGATGATCACTGTGATGCTGCTTATAAGCTTTTCTCCGGATCCGATCTGTATAGCCAAGCTGATCGCTGTCAGCGGAGACAGGATCCTCGGCAGTTACCCGGAGGATTATAAGATATCATTTATAGCTATGAATGAGAGTACATTGAAGCTTCTGAAAACCATTTTGGACGGCGGGGAAAAAGTCAGCCTTGACGGATATACTGTCCGTGGAATTCTTGAGATTTAAGGGGGTGCGGTCATGGCGGATTATAAATCACAGATTGAAAAGTACAGAGAGAAAAAGGAAGAAATATTCAGTACCCATAAGACAAAGGATGATGTGACGCTTCGCACCCGCGAGCTTAAAAATGTACCTGTTGAGAAAACAGGAAAGCGTGAGAAGTACTCAAATGCATACAGACAGATACTGGCCACTGATTTCGACAGCGCAGAGTGGATCGGAAAGGAAGCTCCTCTTAGAAAACACAGAAAGAATATCAACAGTAATTACAAATCCCTGACCGGGCGCAAGTGGGGGCTTTCAGGTGCGGAACAGCTGAAGAGAAAGGGCGAATTTGAGACCAGGCGCGACATTTCCCTTAAGGCGTCCATGGCGCTGGAAGAATTCATCGGAAAGAACTCGGAAGTGGATCCGGATCCTGCGGATGAGAACGTGCTCAAATCCATAGAGGAGACAGATCTGTCTCAGTTCGTATACCGGACCGGCGGCGGAACAAAGAGCGTGGTGGAAAGTGATGCGGACTTTGTATCCGGCTTCGCAGAGCAGATGTCGTATCTTCATGGTGCGTCACTGCTCTATAATAAGCTGCTCAGAGGAGATAATGAGGTGTCTCCCGAACTGATGATGAAGCTTTCCCGGATGAATGAGATGCGGCAGGCGTATGAAGACCGGATACGGATCATTTCATCGCCTTACTATGTATCCTTAAGGGAGGCGGATTTCGATAAGAGCACAAAGGAGAAGCTGAAAGGATCAAAGGATGCCGATAAGATGGATGCAAATCTGCGGTCCTATGCGAAGACGGTGCTCAGATGGCAGGAAGGCGGGAAGAAGCTTCTGGCTGAAAAGAAGGCAACCGTACCTGCCGCACCGGCAGAGCAGGTTGTTCAGGATGACAGTGTGCTTTCGGACACAAAGACCTACGAGAGTGACCAGGCAGTTGACAAGGCGATCAGCAAGGTAAATGGGAGAAATACAAAACGGTTTAATATGCTTGTCAACGGGGAGCACGATCAGGCCATGGCCTTTACCAAAGAATGGGTTTACAGCAGTCTGAAGACCAAGGTCAAAGATAATGAGCTTGTCCATGAGACTGAAAGGATGAAGACAAGGCTGCGTGAGGAACTGGCTGATCCTGCGATAAAGAAAACGGAGAAGAAGAATAAGGAGAAGCTTCTGCGGCATCTGGACAGGGTAACGGGAGCCTTTGCAGCAAAGAAGATATCTTCGGATGTAATGCGGATATGGCTGGATCGATGCCTCCAGCACAGGCTTAGTTATTCCAGAGAGATCTATCTGAGTATCGTGCATCAGGGCGTTACTCTCACTGATGAAGAAGGCTATTTTCAAAGTGTAAAGAAAGTGATCGACCCATATATGAAGGAACTGGATGGCGGTGTGCTTTTCGCACAGTCAACGTATGATAAGACGGGTGAGGCGGGAGGCGTCTTCCAGAACGAGAAGGATGTGGATGAATCAGAGGATCCGGCGAAGTTAAGTCTGCGCCGGGGGATAAAAAAAACAAGGGTATTTCAGAGTATGGGAAATATTCCTCAGAAAAGTACAGGAGAT
>ONWK01000314.1 GCA_900321505.1 uncultured Eubacteriales bacterium | reverse complement strand
TTGGCAAAACTATCAGGCGTCTGCAAAATGCCGCGTCACTGTGACACAAGTATTTCGGTTACGGACACCTGATCTTCCAGATGGTAGAAACGGAAGACGGCGTGGACCTCATCCACTATGGTTTCGTCCAGTTCACCCTTTCGTGCCATCTCATACATCATCTGCATAACCTGATTATGGGGAAAACCCTTCTTGTACGGGCGTTCCTCGGCCAGTGCCTGATAGATGTCGACACAGGTCATGGTACGTTCCTCCTGGGAAAGCTCCTTAGCGGTAAGACCGAAGGGATATCCTTCGCCGTTCAGCTTCTCGTGATGATGGGAGGCCCAGGTGGTTATATCCTGCATACCCTTCAGATTCTTAAGGATCTCGTAGGTATAATGGGCATGATTTTTCATTACGAGGTATTCCTCGTCGGTAAGCCGCCCCGGTTTCTTGAGGATCGCATTGTGTATCATCAGCTTGCCTACGTCATGTAGAGCGCCGGCCAGATAGTAACGTATGGTCTTCTCCTGATCATAGTTGAAATGTATCGCCATGGCCTCGGCACGTTTTGCAACACCCAGCGAATGCTTGCAGGTGTAATGTGACTTGAAGTCGATGATACGTGCTATCAGGGTCGCAAGATTGGTAACCTCCTGAGGAGTATATTCATCGGCATGCTTCTTTATCGAGGATCTCAGGAAGTTGTCGATATTTGAGAACTGAAATACCTTCAGCTGTTTTTTCTTTACACCTTCAAGAAATGCACGGGTTACTTCAAGGGAGAAAAGCGTCCCTGTATTTGCTCGGACATAATCCACAATGGCGTCATAGTTCTCCTGGCTCGGATCCAGCAGATTGAAATGTGTATCGATCATATCTGCAAGATGAATGATCTGTGCCTTGATGGGAGTGCGGTTGCTCATGCGGTGGAAGGGGCCGGAGCCGTCGGCATTCTCATGATGAAGAAGAATGACATCGCGGTTATTGGTCCTGAAGGGCAGGAGCTTTGTGTTGATCTCTCCGATGGTGCAGTGCCGGATCAGGAAATCCTCCTGACTGTAACGCTGCCCGTTGTTATATCTCATGAATTCAATCTCTTCCTGGTTGAATTCGGTAAGCGCATTGTCATGAAGAATGGAATATGCAGCAATGTCAACCAGCTCATTGTCCGTGAGACCGGCCGCTTTTCCTGTAAGAATGGAAATGGCGGCTATACGCTTGGAATGCCCCGGAGATACCCCCAGATACTCGCATTCGGCAGCGTCCAGACCCATGGAAAAGGCGTATAAAATTTCGTTAAGGTTGATCTTCATTGCTGTAAGCCCTTACTCTTTTTATAGTCTGTTTATTAACAAGCATTCACATTTAAATATAACGCAGTTTAGCTAAACTGTAAAGAGAGAGTTTAGGGAGTCAGCTTTTTTTCACAAAAAAAGGCTTGCAAACAGTCACTATTCAATGTATCATTATGTTGTTGTTAGCACTTAAAGCTAATGAGTGCTAAAGAGAATCTGAATGTAAAGAAAGGGCAGACATGATCGCTATACCTATACATGATACCATACTGCTCCCGGATATAAGCTTCTACTTTAAGAAGGACAGCTTTACGGACTGGGAGAATGAAAGACTAAAGGTCGGAGAGGACATGATCTTTGCCTTTCTTCTGGATGAGGAAGAAGAGCCGGATGATGAAAAAGCTTCTGACTATATGAAGCTGGTTTACCCTGTTGGAGTACGGGCAAGGCTGGATTCTGTGGACAATGAAGGAACCTACAGGATCCGTACAAAGAACAGGGTGGATATCCTTTCGCTGACTGTACAGCCCGACGGAAATGTTGAGGCGGAGTTTACGGACCGCCCCGATATTGTGGATATCTCCCCTGATGAGATAACTGAGCGTTTTGAACGTGTCAGGGATGACTATCTTGAATTTGTTAAAATGTTCCAGTGGGGACTTTTCGCAAGAGGGCTTATCCTGCAGTGGAAGAGCCTGAATGAGATGATCTGCTCCATGTCCCCTTATTTCAGCATGACCTGGGAAGAAAAGGTGGCCATCGTTCTTGAGGACCGCGTTTCCGAGAGGCTGAAGCTTATCGAACAGGCTGCATATGAATTCATGGAAATGTCCCGCGTCAACAGTGAAGCTGCAAACCAGCAGCAGCAGGAAAACGAGAACATTTACCGTGAGAATGCCCTGAAGAAACAGATAGAGATACTGCAGAACGAGCTGGATGAGATGCATCCGGAGAACATTTCCGATGTAAGACAGTTCCAGAAGAAGATAGAGGAGTCCGGCATGAATGATACCGCCCGGAAGGAGGCGGAGAAGGTTCTGAACCGTATGAAGCAGGAGGGACAGAATGGCCATGAATATGGCATGCTCTATGATTATCTGGACTTTGTGACCTCGCTTTCCTGGAAAAAGCCCGGGGCGGCGGAGATAGACCTTGAGCATGCCGAGGAGGTGCTGGATGCAGATCATTACGGGATGAAGAAGGTAAAGGAGAGGATACTGCAGCAGCTTGCGGTAATGGCGCTGAAGAAGGAGCAGTCCGGATCGATACTGCTCTTTGTCGGGGCGCCCGGTACGGGAAAAACATCCATCGGACAGAGCATAGCAAAGGCTTTGGACCGCGAATATGTGCGTATCAGTCTCGGAGGTATCCGGGATGAGGCTGAGATCAGGGGCCACCGCAGAACCTATATCGGTGCCATGCCCGGAAGGATCATGGAGGGCGTGAAGCGGAGCGGCGTTTCCAATCCCGTGGTTGTTCTGGATGAGGTGGATAAGCTGGCAAAGGACTACGGCGGAGATCCGGCCAGCGCCCTGCTGGAGGTGCTGGATCCTGAACAGAATTTCAGCTTTACGGATCATTATATGAATGTGCCCTATGACCTTTCAGATGTGTTCTTTGTCTGCACCGCGAATCAGGTGGATACTATCCCCGAGCCTCTGCTGAACCGTATGGAGGTTATCGAATTCCCGGGTTACACGGAGCTTGAAAAGGAGAGCATAGCAAAGAAGCATCTTATCCCCAGGGCTTATAAGGCCATGGGTATAAAGAAGAGCCAGCTGAAGATCACCGACGCCGCAATAAGGAAGGTTATTCAGGAATATACCATGGAATCCGGTGTCCGCGGACTCAAGAAGCGTATCGACGGGATATGCAGGCACGCGGCGGTTCATCTTGTAAAGGGTGAGACGAAGCTTTCGGTAAAGCCGGACAATCTGAAGGATTATCTGGACGGCCATGGCATGCACAGGGATAAGGTGGAAAAGAAGACATTCCCCGGTATCGTTACCGGCCTTGCATGGACAGCCGCAGGCGGAGAGATACTGTATATTGAGACTACGAAGGTTTCGGGTTCGGGACAGGTCATCATCACCGGACAGCTGGGCGATGTCATGAAGGAATCCGTATCCATCGCGCTTTCGCTTGTGAAGGAAAGATTCCCCGATGAGACCGGGGATCTGTCAAAATATGATCTGCATATACATGTTCCCGAGGGCGCGGTTCCGAAGGACGGTCCCTCTGCAGGCATTACACTTACAACGGCTCTGTCATCCCTCTTTACGGGGCGGAAGGTGGATCCGACTCTTGCCATGACCGGCGAGGTTTCCCTCCGCGGCAAGGTGATGCCCATCGGCGGCCTGCCGGAGAAGCTGATGGCCGCAGTACGCGCGGGTGTAAAGACCGTTTTCATCCCGAAGGATAATGTTGAGGATCTGGAGGATGTGGCGGAAGAGGTTAAAAAGGCGCTGACTATTACGGCGGTGTCCGATGTAAATGAAGTACTGAGGCTGGCGGGGGTAACTGAGTAACACTCTGCGTTCATCCGGGACTCTATTTTCGGGACGGTCCGGAATCGTCCCCGGGTGGTCGGGGCATGGTTTACATAACATGACCTTGAGTTAGTTTTAACAAACATATTGATAAAAAAGGCATTTCGTCGCTTGACTTAAGTGCCCTGACACTTTATACTATATAAGGTTTTTTGAACAGATCCCCGTCGTTGTGCGGAACATTTATGTTGCTGCACTGGCGCAGGACGGGTTTCAACAAATATATATTAAGAAAAGAGGTACGAAAAATGGCAGCAGTTGATTTGAGCAAGTATGGCATCACAGATGTAACGGAGATCATTCACAATCCTTCTTTCGAAGATCTGTACAAGTATGAGATGGATCCTTCTCTTGAAGGCTTCGACAAGGGTGTTGAGACCGAGCTTGGCGCTGTAAATGTTATGACAGGTGTTTACACAGGCCGTTCTCCCAAAGACAAATTCATCGTTATGGATGAGAACTCCAAGGACACCGTATGGTGGACAACACCGGAGTATCCGAACGACAACCATGTTGCAACTCAGGAAGCATGGGAAGCAGTTAAGGATATCGCTAAGAAGGAGCTGTCAGGAAAGAAGCTTTTCGTAGTTGATGCATTCTGCGGTGCTAACGAAGATACACGTATGGCTGTACGTTTCATCATGGAAGTTGCATGGCAGGCACATTTCATCAAGAATATGTTCATCCAGCCCACTGCTGAGGAGCTGGAGAAGTTCGAGCCCGATTTCGTTGTTTACAACGCATCCAAGGCTAAGGTAGAGAACTATAAGGAGCTGGGTCTTAACTCCGAGACAGCGGCTATCTTCAACGTCACCTCACGCGAGCAGGTCATCCTGAACACATGGTACGGCGGTGAGATGAAGAAGGGTCTCTTCTCAATGATGAACTACTATCTGCCGCTGAAGGGTATTGCATCTATGCACTGCTCTGCCAACACAGATATGGAAGGCAAGAACA
>ONWK01000218.1 GCA_900321505.1 uncultured Eubacteriales bacterium | reverse complement strand
TAAGGTCTCGTGCGATTGCGCAAGCGCATCGCACGGACCTTTTGACCCTATCATCATATTTCCTTCAGAAGCTGCTCAAATACCTCATCATCAATTGAATAGGTATGTTCTTCTGCCGGATAAGTTCCTGCCTTTACTTCCTCATCATAGGCTTTGAAGCCTGCCTTCATAACTTCACCCACATTTGCAAATGCCTTAACGAATTTCGGGCGGAAATCACTGAACATCGCAAGCATATCGGCATATACCAGTACCTGTCCGTCGCAGCCTGCTCCGGCTCCGATTCCTATGGTCGGGATCGAAAGGCGGCTGGAAACGAGCTCAGCCAGCCGTGCGGGTACGCATTCAAGTACTACGGCAAAAGCGCCAGCTTCCTGGACCAGCTCCGCATCGCGGATAAGCTTTTTTGCGGACTTAAGATCCCTTGCCTGGGACTTGTAACCTCCGAAAACATTTATGGACTGGGGTGTAAGTCCAAGATGCGCAACAACAGGGATGCTTGCGGTGGTGATGGCCCTGATCTGCGGGCATACCTCCTCGCCGCCTTCAAGCTTCACCGCTCCTGCCCGGCCTTCCTTCATCAGACGTCCTGCATTTACTACCGCGTCATAGACGCTTGTCTGATATGAAAGGAACGGCATATCGATGACCACCAGTGCATCTTTGGTACCGCGGGATACGGCCGCACCGTGGTGTATCATATCTTCCATGGTAACCGATACTGTATCGGGATAACCAAGTACTACATTTCCCAAAGAGTCTCCGACAAGGATACTGTTGATCCCGGCCTCGTCAACAAGCTTTGCAGTAGAATAATCATAAGCTGTCAGCATGGTGATCTTCTCACCTTTAGCCTTCATTTCCTGAAATGTTACAACCGTATTCTTCATAGAGAACCTCCTTTCCTTATCAAGGCTTATTCAGCCAGCAGATCTTTTACCGCACTGTAATCCCTGTCGGGATTCTTTCTTTCCGCCACATCAAGCACCTTTCCGGAAAGCAGCCGGTATATATTACGGGTATCCTCATCGAGTGCAGCCAGATGTCCTGTCACGGTTTCTGCATCGCCCCGCTCCAGCGGACCTGTAAGCTGTGCAGTTACACCGTTTTTAACAATGCCTTTTGCATTTTCAAGGAAAAGCCCTTTAAGCGCCTGCTCTGCTTCAGTCTTTGTGAAGCCGCATTTCACCAGCTCTCCGGATGCCATATCATACAGCCCGCAGACCAGATTGCTGGCCATTACCGCAGCCGCATGATATCTGACCTTCTCATCCGCCGATATGGCCTTCACTGAAAGCCCGATACCGGAAAGCAGATCCAGCCAGTACTGCAGATATGCAGCATCTCCCTCAACGGTAAAATAAGCCTGAGGCAGATCATGATATGAATTTTCCTTATTGGAAATTGCTAAAAGGGGATGTATCGAATATCCGAACGCTCCGGTTCCGCTGAAGACTGCGGAAGAAATCGCACCACTGGTGTGGCAGAGGAGCTTACCCTTAAGAAGGTCTTCACCCATGTCCGTGAGCTGATGCACAACGGCAGGGATAGCCTTATCACTTACGGTAAGAAACAGCACATCATTTTCGCTAAGCAACGACTCAAGTGTCTCGTAACGGGAAGTACCGGTCAGCTGCGCCGCCTCCTCTGCGTGTCCCGGATCCCTGCTGTAGAACCCAGTCACACTCAATCCGTGTTCTCGGAAGTACCTGCCAAGGGTACAGCCCACACGTCCGGCGCCGTAAAATCCAATCTTCATACGATCACCTCCTTACTATTCAGGGGTGATGTGCTTCTTTCCTATGAAATTTTAAGGGTACAGTTTCTTTCGAATACCATCCGTAGGAAAGTATATATGAAACCATACCCTTTGTAAATAAAATATTATCATGTATTTAATTTTATACAATTTACTCCGGTAAGGCAGCTTAAATCAGAATGTTATACTGAACTCCTGTTCCGATCAGTCCCTATTCCAAAAGGCCGCTTAGCTCATCAAGCGTTATGACCTTGTCACTGTTATATACCTTTTTCAGATTCTCCGGATCATTTTCCTTAATGTAATCCGTATGCCATACCATAAACCAGGCCCAGATATCTCCGTCGGTTTCAAACATTTCGACAGAGGGAACATTTCCGCACTCATGAAAGGCCATGGGTTTTCCCGTGTTCATGGCCTCAAGCTTCAGCCAGGCCTTCCTGTTTGTGGAATTGTCATAGGTATCGGATCCGATGATGTCACAGTATTCATCTCCCGGATACCATCCGTTACGTACTTCCCCGGAATAGCCGAGAACCCAGATAAGATTGTTAAGCCCCTTATCCTCAGTAAAATATTTATACATCATCTGCCACAGGCGGATGAAATTCCTGCTTCCGCCTTTTCCCCACCAGAACCAGCCGCCGTCAAATTCGTGAAATGGTCTCCACAGCACTGCAACGCCTGCATCCTGAAGCTCCTTAAGCGCTGCCGCAGCCCTGTCCCAGCTGGCCAGCATGCCAATATACTCTTCTGTTCCCTCAGTAAGCAGTTTGTCAAAATCCGGATCATCGCCAAGGCTTTCTTCATATCCCCTGCCGTTCACACCGGTATGCCAACAGATCGTGACTATACCGCCCTTTTCATGCCATTCCTTCGCCCTTTTCACCACTCCGTCAAAATCATCATTCATGAAATCAAGGCCTCTTACAGCCGGAAGCTTTCCGGTTGTTTCCAGTATATAATCCATCTCATAATCCGGAGAGCCCATCCAGGTAGATTCCTGCTGAGCCGAGAGCATATCCTTCCCCATATGTTCGCATATATATTTATAAAGCTTTACAGCCTCTGTACCGGCATTCGGGTTTGACAGCCTTGCGTCCGCCGCCGTCCTTAGTTCCGTACGGTTTCTGCCGCAGCCTGTAAGCATTATTATCAGCAGACAGGCGATAATAAATAATGATTTTTTCTTCATCCGGATACTCCTTTTATGTAGTATAATCTAAGAAACTGAAACTGAATAGTCACGCTGAATTACTAAATTAGTTGGCGAAGGATGATTCCCGGAAAAAAGACAAGTCAAATGACTAAGTTGATCTGCTGCAGGTCCTAAGTCAGAAAACAAATGGAGGTGCAAGTCATGGCAAGCTGCGGTGTATGTTTCAGGCATTGTGAATTACAGGAGGATCAGACCGGTTTCTGCAAAGCCAGGATCTGTAAGAACGGAAATGTGGTGGCAGCAAATTACGGACTGCTCACCTCAGTGATGCTCGATCCTATCGAAAAGAAGCCCCTTTCCCGCTTCTATCCCGGAAGCATGATCCTTTCCGTGGGCAGCTACGGGTGCAATCTCCGCTGTCCCTTCTGTCAGAACAATGAGATCTCCTGGGGTGATGAGGTTACAGAGATCGTGGGAAAAGCTGTCTATACCTCCCCTGAAAAGATCGCAGGGTTAGCCCGGGAATTAAAAAGCCGGGGCAATATAGGCGTTGCATATACCTATAACGAACCCCTCATCGGTTATGAATTTGTTCTCGATACTGCAAAACTTATTCATGCCGAAGGAATGAAAAATGTACTTGTCACCAACGGCACAGCCGAACTGTCCGTACTGGAAGAACTCCTGCCCTTCATCGACGCCATGAATATCGACCTTAAGGGCTTTACAGACCATTATTATAACGAGGTTCTGGGCGGTAACCGGAAGATGGTAATGGAATTTATAAAACGTGCGGTACAGGACTCTCATGTGGAGCTTACGACCCTCATCGTTCCCGGAGAAAATGATTCCGAAGAAGAAATGCTGGAGCTGGCCTCCTGGATATCCGATCTCCGCGACAGCAGCGGAGCAGGGATCGGAAGCTCCGTTCCACTGCATGTATCAAGATTCTTTCCACGTTTCCACATGACCGACCGGCATGCCACGGATGTTGCAAAGGTATACAGGCTTGCAGAAATCGCAAGGCAGAAGCTGAAATATGTATATACTGGAAACTGTTAAGTATAGGTTCCGAAACGCCATCAGGCGTTTCGAGAACCGTACGCACCCTGCTCCGAAGGAGCAGCCCGAACGAAGAGAGGGTTTGTG
>ONWK01000117.1 GCA_900321505.1 uncultured Eubacteriales bacterium | reverse complement strand
CGGACGTCTCTTCGCTGATCAGCCGGGAGTGGTAAATGCAGACGGTTCGGTTGCGTATGACTCTATCGTTCCTTCCATGCTTTCAACACTTCCCGACATCCTAATCGGTATCGTGGTAGTGCTTGTATTCTCGGCTTCGATGTCAACGCTTTCATCACTGGTCCTGACATCAAGCTCGACCCTTACGCTTGACCTTATCAAGCCCGTTATGAAGAAGAAAATGACAGACAAGACACAGCTTCGTCTGATGCAGATATTTGTGGTTATATTCATCGCGGTATCCGTTGTTCTTGCATTTAATCCGCCTACATTCATCGCGCAGCTGATGGGTTATTCCTGGGGCGCGCTTGCAGGAGCCTTCCTTGCCCCCTTCATGTACGGCCTTTACTCAAAGAAGATCACGAAGGCGGCTGTATGGGCAAGCTATATCCTGGGCGTAGGCTTCACCATTTTCAATATGTTTGCTCATGTGATTAAGTCCCCGATAAATGCGGGTGCGCTGACTATGATCGCAGGTCTGATCATCGTTCCTATCGTAAGTGCGCTTACACCTAAGCCTGAGAAGGAGAAGGTGGACAAGATATTTGTATGCTACGAGAAGACGGTTGTCGTTCCTGAAACTGAGAACCTTGGTAATTAGTTCTTCTCTCCATATATAAAGAGACTCCGCACTGTCCGTCCGGAAAAGTGCGGAGTTTTCTTTATTAGATCATATTGATAAACATGGTGATGGTAAGGCTGTTTATGATATCGGAGAACATGCCTCCGACTATGGGAACCAGCAGATAGGCCTTAACGGAAGGACGGTATTTCCCGGTGACAGCCTGCATATTAGCCATGGCGTTGGGTGTGGCGCCCATTCCGAAGCCGCAGGTGCCTGCTGCAAGGACTGCCGCATCATAGTCCCTTCCCATGAAGTTGAATACTATAAACCGTGCGAAAAGGAACATCAGTACAGTCTGCGCCAGAAGCAGGAGGAGCATTGGCAGCGCCAGAGCGGCCATCTGCCACATCTTCAGGGTGATCATGGCTATACCCAGAAAAATGTTCAGGCTGATACTGCCGAGACCGTTTATCTCTTCGGTACGGATACGGCCGGGTTTTATCCTGTCTCCTATATTTCTCATGAGCAATGCGACTATCAGTGCTCCGATATATTTGGGGAATTTCAGGCCTGTAAGTGATAAAAGCCAGGTAACAACGGTCCCCAGTCCCATGGAGATGGCCAGCTGATATGCGGCTGAGGCATAGCCGGAAAGAGAGTAACGCTTTGTTTCTTCACTTTCTGTTTCGGTGACGGAAGCTGCTTCGCTGCCGGCCTTTTCAAGCAGGTGATGCCTGCGGATCAGGCTCTGCGCAAGCGGACCGCCCATGATGGATCCGGCGATCAGTCCGTATGTTGCAGCGGCAGTACAGATCGCTGTTGCGCCTGTAAGACCGAAATCCTCAAGTATTGGACCGAAGGCACCGGCGGTACCGTGACCGCCCAGCATCGGTATGGAGCCGGTTGCAAGTCCTACCTTGCTGTCCACTCCCAACAGGCTGGCAATACCGAGTGATGTGCCGTTCTGGGCAAAAACCAGTGCGGTAATGATCACGAGAAATATAATGAGGCTGATCCCTCCGGATTTCAGGACCTTTAAATCGGCCTGGAATCCGACGGAAGCAAAGAACATAACCATGCAGATATCCTTAACGGTATCATCATATTTGAAGTCAAAACCTCCGAAGCCATAAGCCATGGTCATGATCAGGGCGAAGATCAGACCGCCGATAACCGGGGCGGGTATGCAGTATTTCTGCAGGATAGTGATCCTTTTTCTCAGCCATTCTCCCACAAGCAGCATAACAACAGCGATCCCGAGGGTCTGATACATATCAAAGGTGTAAGTCATTTCGCACCTCCGTCATCATCCTGGCTGACGAAGATAATACCGCCTTCGTCTGACGGATCTTCTTCGACCTCCACACCATGATCCTTCAGATATTCTGCAGCACCTCGATGAAATGGTATCATTACCTCGATGGATGCATCCAGTGCGGAGAGACTTCCGTCCGTTACGATGTTCTGATTCAGTGTGCCGGAATTATCAAGTATTTCTCCGGTGAGCTTTTTTACCGATGACCTGTCAATACTGTTTGAAACGACAAATACAGCGCGGACGCCTACGGTACTTACCGCTTCGGTCTGTCCCTTATAGGTATTTTCGGGGATAATGCATTCAAAATAATAAGGATAGAGCTTCAGAAGCAGTTCCGTCTGCTGTTCCCGGAAGGACAGAAGCCGTATTTCGGTAGTTTCGGCCAGCTCTGAAACCACAGCCGTAGGAGTACCTGCCATGCAGAAGAAGGCGTCTATGGTGCCCTGCTTAAGAGCTTCTGCGGAATCCGTAAATGAGAGATAGGAGGGTGTTATGTCCTTTTCGGTTATCTTCAGGGAGTCCAGAATTTCGAGTGCATTCTCCAGGACACCGGATTCATTCACCCCCAGTGATACCCTTTTTCCCTTAAGGTCACCGGGAGTCCTTATATCAGAATCTTTCCTTACAACTATCTGCAGAGCCTCGGTATACAGTCCGGCAACGGCGCTGTAGGTCCTTTTTTCCGCAGAGGATTCTTTTCCGGCTGATTCATGGCTTTTCTCTGCACGGTATAATGAGTCGCTCTGCACCAGTGCAGCGTCCAGAAAACCCTTCTGCAGCAGCCGCAGGTTCGCGTACGAACCTACAGTGGATTTTAACTGAAAGGTAAAATCATCCTTCAGCATTTCCGAAAGCCGGGAGGAGTAGGCGTAGTAGGTTCCGAGGGGGTCTCCGGTTCCAAGCCGGATGTCGCTCTTACCCTTTCCGCAGGAGCTGAATATGACCGCCATGCAGAAGAGTATGATATACAGAAGTTTTTTCTTTTTCATATTGGATCCAGTCCTTGTTGGTATCATTTCATCATCGATATAAATGGGACGCATCCGGATCGGTTGATCCTGTCATCCTGTTATCTATCTTCTGTACAGTATAACATTGCGAGCTATGCTTATCAAGAAGAGCCGGCTTTTCAAAACAGGATCCGGAGGGACAGCGGATTAGGAAATATAAATGAAAAGAAAAAAGATCACGGCATAT
>ONWK01000180.1 GCA_900321505.1 uncultured Eubacteriales bacterium | reverse complement strand
GAGTCCTTCTTCCGTTTTTAGTCATATATCGAAATGTCAGATGATAAAACCTTCTCATACCGTCCCTCCACATCTTGATATATAAACTATAACACATCTTTCTTTCATTTATCTTTCAAATAATCTTACAATTCCGTAAGACTTGTATCTCCCGACACTAATTGGCTCAATTCAAAAAGGCCCGACCATCAGGAATACTGTTCCTGTGATTCAGGCCTTTTACAGGGTTCGCCGGGCACTGGTGATCCTGTGAGTCTTTCTTCAGTTTACACTATAACATAAGATGCTGCTCTCATGATACGTTCAGAAGCATTACTCCGATCAGTGCCAGTATCATTATCTTTAATGTTCTTCCTAGCCTCGTACTCATACACGCCTCCTCTGTCCTGTCTGTCTCATTGTATAGCTGTCAGAGACTGAAAAATGGTTATAGAAACGGTACCATATAGACCGGAATATAGTTAATTCCATTCAAAGGGAAGTATAACGCAAATCCCCATTCGTTTTGTTTTTCACGACGACCAGTACATTATTCATACCCAGAGTTCTTGTGAAGCTGACCTCATCCGCCACATCACGGATTGCCTTCAGGCCGGAAAGATCATCACCGGCATCATCAACCACAAAAGCATCATAGGCCTCTCCGTTGTCCCGGATTGACAAAAGGATTTCCGCACCCGTTATGCGGCAGATCAGATCTACCTGCGGCTGTTTTTTTGCGCCTTCATTAAACCGGCGGATATTCTCTACCATTTCCTTAGCAAGAAGGCCTGTCCTCTCTGCATAGTGCCCATCCACACCGTTATTCAGACAGAATTCCGTCAGGTCCCGGGAAATCTCTACTGCCTCCCGGCTTCCGGGGGTCAGACTCACATCAAACACCGCATGGATATCCGTCTGCCTCTCATGTAACATTATTCCACTATAGACATCCGACCTCACCCGCGACAGCACAAAACAGATCACCAGGATAATGGCGAGGGTGAGGAGCTCAGACAGGATAAAGGACCACCAGATTCCTGTCACGCCCCAGAGCAGGGACAGTCCGTAAGCCAGTGGTACGATGATGACCAGCCCTCTCAAAAAGGGGACGACAAGTGACAGCACCTTATGCTTTGTGGCCTGAAGATAATTCATGATGGCAGAACAGATTCCCAGCACGAGAAAGCTGAGAACAAAGATCCTGATGGCCGGGATGCCCATTTCCACACATTCAGGCGTTTTGATGGAGAAAAGATCCAGCAGCAGCCCGGGGAATGCTTCAAAGAAAATGACAAGCGCCGAACAGGATATCAGTTCAAAAAGAAACGTCCGCCGCAGCACAAAATCCATGCCCTTATGATCCTTCTCTCCGTAAAGCAGACTCATGATGGGGGTCATTGTATCGCAGCCACCTGACGTAAAAAGTGACACGATCATCACCGTAAAATTGCAAACGGAAAAAACCGCTATGGCATTCTGCCCGCCTGTCCTGATAACGATACGGTTCAGAAGGATAGCCTTCACAAAGAGAAATACCGTATTTATGACTGAGGCCAGACTGCTGAGGCAGAGCTCCCCCAGATACCTGATCTCATGCCGGGCCAGCCGGACCAGTCTCAGGCTTCCTTTCCTGCGGACAAAAAGAAAGTACACCTCTATCAACAGTCCCACAAAGTAGCCTGTTAACGTTGCCAGTGCAGCGCCCCTGATATCCATCTTGAAGACACCCATATACACCATATCCATCACCAGATTGATACCATTGGAGATCAGAAGGATATTGGCCGACAGCTTCGGCATACCATCCGCACGAAGGATATAAACCAGATACGGAACGAATATCAGCAAAACAGAACCGAGAAGGTTGATCAGGACATAGCTTCTGACCGCATCCATCAGCTTCGGCTCATTGCAGAGTATGTGGGTGATCGGGTCGATGAAAAGGACGCCTGCCACGGTTACAACCAGGGAAACCGTGAGACTGGCGATGAAGGAAAGCGTATACAGTGCATTCGCCTTCCTCTCATCACGCTGTCCTCTTGCGACGGAAATGCAGATCGCGCCGCCGATACCGAATAAAAAGAACAGGGTCTGCATGACCAGAACTACAGGATCGGAAAGGTTCACCGCCGAAAAAGCATCCTCTCCGATGAGCCAGGATACGATGATCCCATCCACAAAAGCACTCAGCAGGATTGACAGGGTGCTGAGGATCGTCGGGATCAGGTATTCGTTGAATTTCATGCTGAGCAGTCTGCCCGAGCGGGTAAAACTCATGTCTAAACCTCCACGTTGAAGAAATCAAGGCCTTCCAGGGCATGCAGGAAATTATCCATGTAGTCACGTGATGTCATCGACCACTTAAAACCAAGGCGATAAAGAACCTGGGTGGTAAATTCATTATTGGTCCGTATCATTTCCACCGCTCTTGTCTCATCTGCATTCTGATAAGCCAGCAATGTGGTCAGATATTCCGACTTCAGAGGATCCTCGCGGGCTTTGAAAAGCATGGCAGCGAATTCATCATCCTCTGTCAGCCGGATATCGATCCCTATTTCCCGCATTTCCATAATGATATCCCCAAGCGGTACATAGTGATTATTGAAGGGATGGAAAATCACATTCGGGTCCGGAGTCCCACAAAGCTTCAGGATTGCTTCCGCCGTCTCATCAATGGGTGCCATTTCAACAGGATAGTTCATCATGCTGTAGGGATAGGCACCGATGACAACATAAGCCCGCAATCTCCCCACAAATCCGTTGGTGAGATAATTGATCTGGAATTCTCCGTCCTTCACTCTGGCCGCCAGATTGCCGACCCGCATGATCTTTGCCCGCAGTCCTTCCCTGACAGCCTCCAGCACGTAACGCTCCGCCAGGAATTTACTGTAAACATACTGGTTGTCTATCCACTGCCCGATGAACAGCTTCTGCTCCGTTAGCTCCACACTCCGGGGCGGATAATCATCGATCCGGTCTCCTGCCACACTCTGGGTGGAAACCTGAACCAGCATACTGTCATGATCCTTACAGAAACGGATCAGATTTCTGACGCCGCCCACATTCACTTCCTCAATGTCATTTGACTCGGAAAAGTGCTTGACCAGAGCCGCACAGTTGATGACGGTATCGATCTGCTTATCCCTTAAAGCATCAAACCAGTCAGTCGAGGTAATGGTACCTTTCACAACGGTGATGCGATTTTCAAAGAAGTACTCCGTAAAGCTCCCAAAATAGTAAAAGAGCAGTGCCTTCAGCCGTGCCTCAGCCCCGGTTATATCGGAGTCCCGCAGCAGACAGTAAATATGACCGCTGTAATTGTCAAGGTATTCCTTTAAAATGTGGATCCCCAGGAATCCGCTTGCTCCCGTCAGAAGAACATTTCCGATACGGTTTGGCAGCTCCGGCTTTCTGACGATCTCATTTCTGCCGATGATCTCATCCAGGGCGGAATAATCATAATCACCTATCTCGTAAGCAACCGAGGTCTGACGCCTCAGCTTCATGGCAAGTGCCCTGGGGGTCTTAAGCGCAAAGATGTCTGTATAGGATACCTTGAGCCCCTGATCATTTGCCTTGACGAGCACACCTGTTGCAGACAGGGATGTGCCTCCCAGATCAAAGAAGCTGCTTTCGGCCCCGACCCTTTCGAGGCTTAGGACCTCGGCATAAATGGCACAGAGCTTCTTCTCTTCCTCCGTAACCGGCTCCACATAGGCCGTCTTCCGGATGACAGTGGGCTGGGGCAGTGCGCGATAATCCGTCTTACCGTTAGGTGTCTGAGGCATGGAGTCCAGACGCATAAGCGCAGTGGGGACCATATAGTCTGTAAGTCTCTTTGCTATATGCTTCCGTACGCTGTCCTCATCATATTCAGGCGGTGCCGCATAGTAGGCACAGAGATTATCCACACCATTCACAGGCCGGATCATCGCAACGGCGCTTCTCACTCCCTCACAGGAAAGAATGGCCCGTTCCACCTCGCCAAGCTCGATGCGGAGTCCTCTCAGCTTCACCTGGTTATCCATTCTGCCGAGAATGACCACATCCCCTTCATCTGTCCAGCGGGCGTAATCCCCCGTTCTGTATATCCGTTCGCCCCGGTATTCCCGGAAGCTCCTTTCCGTCATTTCCGTGTTGTTCAGATACCCCTTTGAAACTCCGTCTCCACCCACGTACAGTTCACCCATGATCCCCGTCGGCAGAAGATTACCGTCGCAGTCGACGATGTACTCATTGACATTCAGCAAAGGTCTGCCGGCGGTGATACTGTCAGCCTCCGTCAGTTCCTTTACATTACAGGAAACCGTTGTTTCCGTGGGACCATAGGTATTAAAGATCCGGGCCTTCGTTACCGCCTTCAGCTTTTCAAGGAACTTCGAAGAGCTCTTCTCTCCTCCGAACATAAGGATCCTGCAGCTTCCCAGAACCTTACGGAATCTTTCCAGCAGCATATACTGCTCGTACCGTGAAGGCGTAGCATTAAAGCAGTCACCGTGGGTACGTTCGAAAAGGTCACTGAGCAGGGCGGAATCCCTGGTCTCCTCTTCACTCGCAAGGACCAGTGTCTGTCCGTTTGAAAGCGACCCGAAGGTTTCCTTCAGTGACATATCAAAGGAAACGGTGGTAACGGATACAAAGACATGCTCTCCCTGACTGAGGGCGTAAATGTGTCTGTTCTGTTCTACCGGGGTCATGGCATTGGCGATATTCCTGTGCCGGACAGCGACTCCCTTGGGCCTTCCTGTGGAGCCGGATGTGTAGATCAGGTAAGCGAGATCCTCCGGGTCCACCTCCACGTGAGGATTCGTTCTGTTCTGATTTTCAAGCAGCCGGTCTATGTCAAGCTCGTTGCTAAAGCCTCTGTTCTGATCGCTGAGGACGTATCTTGCCCCGCTGTTTTCAATGATGTAGCTGATGCGGTCGTCCGGGTAATCAGGGTCGCAGGGAATATACGCGGCACCTGTCTTGAGTATACCGTAGATCGCGATAAACTGCCTGCTGGTCCGCTTAAGGAGGATCGTGATCCGGTCCCCTCTCTGCACGCCTCTTTCCACCAGCGCATTGGCCACTTTATTTGCCTCAGCATCCAGCTCTGCATAGGTCAGTGTACGGTCGCAGGCGATCAGCGCTGTCTTCTCCGGCTGTTTCTTCACCTGTGCCTCAAACATATGATGAAGGATCTTCACAGGAATATCCTGCTTTTCTATGCTTCTGAAGGCTTCCGCCTTCTCCCGGTCCGCAGCCGTCAGCATGCTCACCCTGCAAAGCGGCTGGGAGCCGTCAGAAAGGATGGATCTCACACTCTCGGCGATGCAGCCGGAAATGATACCAGCCAGCCTTTCGCTGAAAAGAGCGGAATTGTACCGGACATTTACGGCTATTCCCTTTTCTCCTGCTTCCTCTATATGGATGGACAGCTTGAACTTCGGCAGGGGATTTACGATCACGCTTTCTTCAATGGCTTCTCCCTCCAGCTTCACCGTCTCATCCACCCCCAGTTGGCAGGCATAGTTGATCTCTGACACAAAGCCATACTGATCAAACAGTCTGATGAAGGGATAGGCACTGTTTTCCTGAGCCCTGTGCATGGCGGCAGAGGTATCCCGGACGAATTCCAGCGCTGTTCGTTCCGTATCGATCACAGCATGAAGCGGCAGGTTCTTAACAAACATGCCGATGGAATCTATATAACGGACATCCTCCCTGCTGCCGGAGATCATGGACATATATACCTGACGGTCACCGGTACAACGGCTGACCGCATACTGTGTGGCGGCCAGGAACAGGGCTGCAGGAGTAACACTGTTATGCTTACAGAAATGCTCCACCTCACCCGCCGGCACGTAAGCCAAAGCCTCATGCAGCTCGCCTTCCTCCGCATTCCGGTTCAGATCTCCGGATATATCACTGGCGTTCTCATAATCTGCAAAAAGCTCCTGATAATATGCCTTTGCCTGTTCTCCCTTTTCACTTTTCAGCAGCTCCTCTTCCTCGGCAATATAAGCATAGTAAGAGGTATCCACTGCCGGTGTCCTCTTCCCGTCATAGACCTCAGCCAGCTGACGGATAAAGGAAGAAAGAGACAGTCCGTCCATTATGATATGATGAACATCGAAAAGCAGCGTTACATCCTGCTTCGTCCGGATGATCTCAGCCCTGAATAAGGGTCCTCTTGCAAGATTAAAGGGCCTGACAAAGGAGGCTCCCTCCTCTTCAACCCGGGATTCATCCAGATTCAGTATCGGGATATCACAGACAAAATCCTCTATCTGCTGCTGCACGATGTCTTTCCCCTGCTGCACGATCCGGGAGGTCAGAACGGGATTCGCCGGGATCAGCTTCTCCAATGCCTCCTTCAGCCTCTTTACATCCACTCTTCCGGAGAAGGTATATTTCATAGGGATATTATAGATCACGGCTTCCGGCCGTTTGATGCTGTCGAAATATACGCCCAGCTGTTCTGCGCACAGCGGTACATTTTCGGTATTAACCTCTTCCTCAGGTCCTGTAGGAGTCTCTCTTTGGGACAGCAGCTGTTCGAGTATCATATTCTCCACGGTAAGCAGGGTACACCCTTCATCCATCAGCCGGGACACACTTACCCTGATCCCATATCTCTCGTACAGTCTCGCCGAGAACATGATGGTCGTCAGCGAGGTAAGCCCCATGGAAATGAGGCTGTCTGTAACACTGTTATTCTCAAAGCCCGTAATCTCACTGACCATCGTGCAAAGCAGCTGTTCCAGGGAATTGAGCTCCCGCGGGGTCTCCTCTTTTTCTGCATGACTGTGCAGGGTGGGTTCGGGCAGTTTTCGCCTGTCCACCTTTCCGTTGGGATTGACGGGAATACTGTCGATCTGCATGGTAACAGAAGGGATCATGTATTCCGGAAGTGTTTCAGCCACGAAAAGGTTCAGCTTCGACACATCCACCTTTGTATCGGAGACCACATAGGCGACCACCGCTTTTCCGCCGCCGGGAAGCTCCCTGGTGACAACGGTGGCATCATTTATGCCTTCATATTCCCGAATGCGGCGTTCGATCTCAGTCAGTTCGATCCTGAATCCGCGTATCTTCACCTGTTCATCACGTCGTCCCACAAACTGCAGGTTGCCGTCCGGAAGGTAGCGGCAGATATCCCCCGTAAGATACATTTTCTCATACCCCTCCCGTGCAAAGCAGGAGTTGGGGATAAACTTTTCTTCCGTAAGCTCCGGCCTGTTGAGATAGCCTCTGACCACCGGATATCCGGAAATGACCAGCTCGCCTACAGCCCCCGGAGGCAGGAGCCTTCGCCGGCTGTCCACTATGTAAATGTCGCAATTGCCGAAGGACTGCCCGATGGGCACGGAGTCATACAGTCTGTCGATCTCAAAATAGGTAACGCCTATGGTGCATTCCGTAGGCCCGTAGGCATTAAGGAACCGATACTCCGGCGGCGGGCAGGGAACAAGCTTTTCCCCACCGACGGTAAAGAACCGGATATACGGACTCTTCGGATAGGCTGTAACATACTGCCGCCCCAGCTGCATGGTGCAGTCCATGATGGTAATCCTGTTCCCGATGGCAAAATCATGCAGTCCCGGCAGATCCAGACGGGTCTCCTCCGGCACAACATAAACGGTTGCTCCCGCCGTCAGCGCCGGATACAGATCAGACATTGCCACATCAAAGCCAAATGCATTATATGCCGCAAAACGGTCCTCCTCCGTGATACCGAATTTCCCGAGGTAGGATAAACAGTAATTCACCAGATTCCTGTGTTCCAACATGCATCCCTTTGGCTTTCCCGTAGACCCGGAGGTATAGATAAGCGCAAAGAGAGAATCCGCACGGGGAGGAGTCAGTTCGGTATCCTCATCCTCCGGCAGATCATGGATCTCATTCGTCGACAGGATAACACCTGTATATCCGTCAAGTACCGGCGCAAGCTCATCATCGGCTATGACCACCGGCGCCCCGGAATCCGAAAGCATGAAGAGCAGACGATCCGGAGGATAGTGACTGTCCAGAGGCTGGCATGCACCGCCCGCCTTCAGTACGGCTACGGAGCAAAGAGCAAATCGCTCGCTCCGGTTCACCATGATGCCTACGGGGACCTCCCTTGTCACACCGTGACGGGCCAGAAGCCCTGCAAGCCTCTCCGAATAGCGGTCCAGTTCGGAATACGTAAGCACCTTCTCCTTAAATACAACTGCGGGTTTATCCGGGAAAAGGGAAACGCTTCTGCGGAACAGATCCACCATCGTAAGACTGCGGTCGAATTCAACCTGATTGTCATTGACACGGCGATAAAAAGCCTTCTCCTCTTCCCCGACCAGATCGATTTCCCCCAGGACCGAACAGCTGAGCATCCCCTCCAGAATGTTCAGATAAAGGCGTGCAAAGCCCTCGATGGTTTCGGGGAGATACAGATCCGCCCGGTACTCAAAGACGATGGAATAATCGTCACTTCTCTTCAGGATATCCACGGAAAGCTTCGACATGGAATCGACCGGTCTGTGTTTATTCAGAGATATCCTGGTCCCGCCGAAATCAACGCCGTTCAGCATTTCTCCCTGATAGGCAAAAAGGATGTCTGAATTAACCTCATATTCACCGGCCAGCTGCACGATGGATACCAGATCATGGCCGAGAGCATCAAAGAGCCTTTTCTGTACCTCCGGGAGATAATCGGCGACGGACTCATTTTCATCTTTGGTTATGCATATCGGCAGGGTGTGCACCAGCATGCCGAAGGTATTCTTCAGCTCCGGCAGATGGCGCCCGTTTTCAACGATACAGAAAAGCGACTGATCCTGGCCGCTCTGTACAGCCAGCGCATAGCTGAACGCCCCAAGGAAAAGGGAATTCTCGGTGATCTTCATTTCTCTGCAGATATCGGAAATCCGGGAAATATCCAGATGATCCCTGACATTTATCTTATATTCCCCGCAGTCTGCTGCAGGGGGCTCCCCGATCCGGTCGGGGATCAGATTGGAATCAATCTCCAGCCCCGTCAGCATCTGATCAAAATACGCCCTGCATTCCTCATACCTTGGGCTTTTCTTTGCCTTTTCCTCATATGCACTGAGCATGAAGCCGTTTACTTCCTCATAATCCGGCTCCTCACCCATATATATTTCCGCAAGATTGCGCATGAAAAGCGACAGGGATGTACCATCCATGATCAGATGGTGAACATCGCACAGCAATAAGAGTCCCTCAGGAGTAAGACAGATCTTGAAACGGAACAGGGGTCCGGTTTCAAACTCAAAGGGCCTGGTAAAGGCCTTACAGAGAATCTGCGGATCCGTCTCCTCCGTGGTCTCCAGTAAAACGTCCACCGGCATATCCTTCCGGGGAAGCACGGAGGGAACGCCATCCACGACATCTGCACTCACCTTCATAAAAGGATAGAGCTCCACCGTCCGGCATACGGATTCCCTGAGTCTTTCTGCATCCATATTCAGGGCAGCCGGAAAGAACAGGCTGACCGGATTGTTATATTCCAGGCTCCCGGGATTTTTGACATGTTCAAGATAGATTCCCAGCTGCGGGTCCGTCATGGGATAGGATGCTTTATCCTCATAGGTAAAGGCGATCTCTTCTTCGCCGCCCATACTTCCGGCAATCCTTCCGGGTGTCCGGAGCATGAGGATCTGTTCGTATGAGAAGTTATAGGATCTGAGCTCCTCCTGCAGCATTACGACCTTGATGGAATCTCCTCCCAGGGACAGGAAATCATCATTGATACCGACTCGTTCCACCTTCAGTATTTTCTCAAAGGCTGCACAGACCTTCTTTTCCTCTTCCGTTACAGGAGCGGCATATTCACTCCGGAAATCCTCCGCCGAGGGCTCCTGAAGAGCCTTCCGGTCCAGCTTGCCGCTGGGATTCAGGGGAAATGCATCGAGATGCACCAGGAAACGCGGGATCATGTAGGAGGGAAGCTTCTTCGACAGCAGCATGCGGATCTCGGCATCGGGAATATCGCGGTCAGAGGTATAATAGCCGCATAGATAGGTCTGCCCGTTATCATCAACGAAGGACCTGATCACAGCGGTCTTAATGTCCCTGACCTTACCCATCTGGACTTCAACCTCGCCTATCTCCACACGCTGACCGTTGATCTTGACCATCCAGTCCTTACGGTCAACATACAGGATGGATCCGTCGGGCAGGCGCCTGCAGATGTCATTTGTATGAAAGATCCGGCGATCATTTTCATCCTCGGAATACGGATTTGCTGTAAAGGCCCGGGCGGAAACCTCGGGCAGATTGATATACCCCAGCGCCATGGGGCCCGCAATACAGAGCTCTCCATCCTCTCCGTCAGGTACCCTGTTCCCATCTTCATCCAGAAGAAGTGCTTTGTATCCGGGAAGCGGCCGGCCGATGGGCGTATTATCATAGAGCTTATCGATATCAAATGTAACAGCGATGGACAGCAGTTCGCTGAGTCCGTAGACATTTATGATCTGCGCATAGGGGCTGTAAATGCCGCTGACCCTCTCCCCGCCGGTAGCTATACGCTTCATGGAGCTTTTCCGGATGGGAAGCTGCTTCAGCAGCTGTGGATTCATAAATGATGATGTGATCTGATGTTCATCGATATATCTGTCAATAAAAAGAATATCCTTTCGCTGTTCCTCCGTCAGGATATGCAGCTCTGCCCCCATCCACAGCTGCGAAAGAACATCGTAGGCGGAAATGGCAAAGCTGAAGGATGCAACGCACATATGAATATCATTTTCCTCTACCCCAAGCACCAGCGGGCAGGTAACGGCGTTGGTAAAGGACCGGTGATCATGCAGAATGCCCTTCGGATTGCCGGTGGAACCTGATGTATAGATGGCAACCGCCACATCCTCCATGGCGATCACGGGAAATTCAAAAAGGATCTTCTCCGTCCCGATATTCTCAAGAAAGGCATTGTCTATGACAAAATCCGCTCCGCAGTCCTGTACAATATAATCTATTCTTTTTTTCGGATATCCTGTGGTGAGGGGAGCATATCCTGCCCCTGCACGAAGAACACCGATGAGTGCTGCTATGTAGTGAAAGCCCCGCTCCAGCACGATGGGGCAGATCTTTCCCTTCCCAACGCTGCGCCGGATGAGACGCGACGCAATCCTTGCGCTGAGGATATCAAGTTCTTTATAGCTCATCCGCTTCTCGTCACAAACAAGGGCTGTTTTTTCCGGATGCAAGCGGACAACTTCCGAAAATCGGTCTATGAAATTCTGCATAACACACTCCTTTTCATCCATTTTTAAGTCCTCTTTGATTATACAGGAAAGGCGGACAACTTTACAGAGTTTTATTTCTCACACTCCTTTATCCTCTTTCATGTATCATGTATTAAATGAGGCTCTTTCCTCCGATGAAAAAGCACTGAAATACTCATGAGTATTTTATTATCTCTGCTCGATGGCATTTAATAATGTTTTACCTTCACATTCGTATATAGTACATACCTCAAATCCGTCTCTATTCGCAAGTTTCAGACATCCGTTACTCAGCAAGTGCTTCCAACAGCGGACGGATAGAGGCCCGGTCTGTCCAGTCTCCTGCCTCGTCCTCCCCTACAGACATGATGGCTTCTTCCCATACCTCGTAGTCGGAAGGGTTCTTCTTCGCCACCATCTTCCGCAGCATCCTGCAAAGAGTGCGGTCCTTAAATGTCATATTCTTCATATCAAATCCACCGCGGAAGTAGAAACAG
>ONWK01000215.1 GCA_900321505.1 uncultured Eubacteriales bacterium | reverse complement strand
ATTTGATTCGGAGTGCACTACAGGCATGGATCTGCAGGAATTCAATGCGTTGCTCCTTGATGAGGATGAGCAGGAGGGCGCGCAGTGGGTAGGCAGAGATGAATTCCGGACGGTTTTCAAGTATCTGCGCAGATTCAATCACACCTATAAGAGCGTGGCCTGTGAGATCCGCCTTACGATCGAGCCGGTCATGGAGAATGCCTATCTGCAGGAGAAGGAAAGATTTCTTATTCAGTGCGGTGAAGTTCTTCGCAAATCTCTGCGCGGAAGTGATATAATAATGCAGTGTGATAATCAGTTTTATCTGCTGCTTCCGGATGTGAATGAGGAGAATAAGATTTCCGTATTGAGCCGGATCAGGAGAAATCTACAGAAAGAGGGTCTGTATCAGATCGCAAATATGAGCGCCGATTCCATGATGATCGGACCGGACAGGGAATACGAGACCTGGTTCCGCGTGGCTGTCTGAGAGCTGATACGGACGTCAGGAAAATGTAAATGAATATTCTGGTAACCAATGATGATGGAATCAATACGCCCGGGCTTCGGAAGCTTGCCGAAGCTGCAGGGCGTTTCGGGCGTGTATGGATAGTGGCTCCGGACGGGCAGAGAAGCGCCATGTCCCACAGCTTTACTCCGAGGATCCCTCTTAAACTGTGGCCGCAGGATTATCCCCTGGATGGCGTGACAGCGTATTCCTGCAGCGGAACTCCGGCGGACTGTGTCCGGCTTGCTGTCACGACATTACTTCCGGAGAAGCCGGATATAGTGATGGCAGGGATAAATACCGGTTATAACATCTGTCATGATGTACAGTATTCTGCTACCATAGGCGCGGTGATGGAGGCCGATCTCTGGGGGATCAGGGCAATCGCATTTTCACAGGGAAATGTGGCCTATCAGGATGTGGTGGACAGATACCTGTCCGGGATAATGGAGGAATGCATAAACCGTCCTCTGGAAAAGGGACAGGTATGGAACGTGAATTTCCCCTGCTGTGAGCTGAGTGAATGCAAGGGCATCCAATGGGACTGCAGAGTGTCAGATGATCCGTATTATGATGATTCTTATGTGGAAGAAGAGGAAGAGGACGGAGCAAGGGTATTCCGCCTTGTGACCGGAAGGATATGGAAGGGCTCGGAAGGGACCGATCTGGGAGCGGTACTGGATAACCGCATAGCGGTTGGTGTCGTAAATAATTATGTATAGTGGGTTCTGTAGGTTTGCCGTTACATATAAAGCGATTTTGGCAATCTACTTAATAAAATTAGAGAATTTTCCTGTTGACTTTTGAAAATAAAGTGATATACTATGACACAGTATAGAAAATGATTTGGCGAAGCAAAGGCGTTTCGGGTAGTGTACTCGAAGCGCCTTTTTGCGTATCAGGAGGTTTTCCAATGAAAAATGCAGTGGACTATTTACAGAAGAACGGACTGTATGATGCTTCTTTTGAGCATGATAACTGCGGTATCGGCGCGATCATTCATGTAAACGGTGAGAAGAGTCATCAGCTGGTGGATGATGCTCTTAAGATAGTTGAGCGCCTGGAGCACAGGGCCGGCAAGGATGCGGAAGGAAAGACCGGTGACGGAGTAGGTATCCTGACGCAGATCCCCCATCCCTTCTTCGTAAAGAAGCTGGCAGAGCAGGGCGTGACCCTTCCGGGCGAGCGTCAGTACGGCGTGGGAATGTTCTTCTTCCCGCAGAATGAGCTGGCTATCCGCCAGGCTAAGAAAATGTTTGAGACCATCGTGACCAAGGAGGGCATGAAGGTTCTTGCATGGCGTGAGGTTTCAATCAATCCTGAGGTACTCGGCTCCAAGGCCAGAGACTGCATGCCGGCGATACAGCAGGTATTTGTCTCCCGTAAGGAGGGCTTTGCCACGGATCTGGACTTTGACCGCAGGCTTTATGTGATCCGCCGCGAATTTGAGCAGAGCAATGTGAATACCTATGTTCCGTCCCTTTCCTGCCGTACCATAGTATATAAGGGAATGTTCCTGGTAGGGCAGCTCAGGACCTTCTTTAACGACCTTTCGGATCCGGATTATGTATCGGCCATAGCCATGGTCCACAGCCGTTTCTCCACAAATACCAATCCCAGCTGGAACCGCGCCCATCCGAACCGCTTCATGGTTCATAACGGCGAGATCAATACCATCAAGGGAAATGCCGATAAAATGCTGGCCCGGGAGGAGACCATGTCCACAGAGCTTCTGTCCTCTGAGGATATGACCAAGGTTCTGCCGGTGATCTCATCCTCAGGCTCGGACTCGGCAATGTTGGATAATACCCTGGAGTTCCTTGTAATGAGCGGTATGGAACTGCCTCTTGCAGCCATGATCTGCATTCCGGAGCCCTGGGCTCACAATGATACCCTGACCCGTGAGGAGAGGGATTTCTACCAGTATTATGCAACCATGATGGAGCCCTGGGACGGTCCGGCCTCCATCCTGTTCTCCGACGGCGACCTGATGGGTGCCATCCTGGACAGAAACGGTCTGCGTCCTTCCAGGTACTATGTAATGGACGACGGAAGGCTTATCCTTTCATCGGAGGTGGGCGTGCTGCCGCTTCCGGAGCAGCACATTTTAAAGAAGGAGCGTCTGCATCCCGGTAAAATGCTGCTGGTGGATACCATACAGGGAAAGATCTTCAGCGATGAGGAGATCAAGGAGCGTTATGCAAAGAAGGAACCCTACGGTGAATGGCTGGATTCCAATCTGCTGGAGCTGCATGATGTGAAGATCCCGAACGCAAAGGTTCCTTCCTACACCCGTGAGGAACGCACAAGGCTGCAGAAGGCCTTTGGTTATACATATGAGAATTACCATGACAGCATCAGAAATATGGCTGAAAAGGGTATAGAGCAGATAGGCGCCATGGGCGTGGATACCCCCATAGCAGCACTATCAAAGGAGCATCAGCCGCTGTTTTATTATTTCAAACAGCTTTTTGCCCAGGTTACCAATCCGCCCATCGATGCGGAGAGGGAGAAGATCGTGACCAGCCGCAGTGTATACCTCGGAAAGAACGGTAATCTCCTGTCGGAGCAGCCTGAGAACTGCCATGTGCTGAAGATCCACAACCCGATCCTTACGGATCTGGATCTCCTTAAGATCGAAAACCTTAGGAAACACGGCTTCTCGGTGGCAAAGGTTTCAATACTGTACTATAAGAGCACACCGATAAAGCGTGTGATCGACCATCTTTTTGTAGAGGTGGATAAGGCTTACCGCGAGGGTGCGAATATCCTTATCCTCAGTGACCGCGGCGTGGATGAAAACCATGTGGCGCTGCCTTCGCTGCTGGCTGTTGCGGCCGTTCACAGACATCTTGTACAGACCAAGAAATGTACCGCCATGTCCCTCATCCTTGAATCCGGCGAGCCCCGCGAGGTGCACCATTTCGCAACACTGCTGGGCTATGGCGCATCGGCGGTCAATCCCTATCTGGCCCATGCCACCATCGCAGAGCTGGTGGAAGACGGGCTGCTGGAGAAGGATTACTATGCGGCTGTAGAGGATTATGATCATGCAGTACTAGCCGGCATTGTAAAGATAGCTTCGAAAATGGGTATATCCACGATCCAGTCCTATCAGGGCAGCAAGATCTTTGAGGCAATAGGCATATCAAAAGAGGTTGTTGACAGATACTTTACGGGTACCGTAAGCCGGGTTGAGGGCGTAACCCTTTCCGATATAGCTGCGGCAGTTGATGCACAGCACAGCAGGGCATTTGATCCCCTTGGCCTTAATACGGATCTTTCCCTTACGGCTGTGGGACGGCATAAATCCAGAAGCCAGGGTGAGAATCACCGTTACAATCCGAAGACCATCCATATGCTGCAGCTTTCCACCCGTGAAGGTAACTATGATAAATTTGTGGAATATACGAAAATGGTGGATTCCGAGGAGACCGGTTATCTCCGCAGCCTGATAGATTTCAATTTCCCCGAAAATGGTGTGCCCATCGAAGAGGTGGAGTCCGAGGATGAGATCGTAAAGCGTTTCAAGACAGGCGCCATGTCCTACGGATCCATTTCCGAGGAGGCCCACACTGCACTGGCTATCGCCATGAATCATCTGCACGGCAAGTCCAATTCCGGCGAGGGCGGTGAAAGTGATGAGAGGCTTGCCTCCGCAGGTACGAAGAATGACCGCAGCTCGGCCATCAAGCAGGTGGCCAGCGGACGTTTCGGCGTAACGAGCAAATATCTTGTAAGCGCACGGGAGATCCAGATCAAAATGGCCCAGGGCGCAAAGCCCGGTGAGGGCGGACATCTGCCCGGCCGGAAGGTATATCCCTGGGTTGCAAAGACCAGACATTCAACCCCCGGTGTATCACTGATCTCACCTCCGCCTCATCATGATATCTACTCCATAGAGGATCTTGCGGAGCTGATCTATGATCTGAAGAATGCTAATAAGAACGCGCGTATTTCCGTGAAGCTGGTATCCGAAGCGGGTGTCGGCACAGTTGCGGCAGGCGTTGCAAAGGCCGGCGCACAGGTAATACTGATCTCCGGATATGACGGAGGAACCGGCGCGGCACCCTTAAGCTCCATTCACAATGCCGGACTTCCATGGGAGCTGGGACTGGCAGAGACTCACCAGACGCTGCTTATGAACGGCCTCAGGAATCAGGTTGTGATAGAGACCGACGGCAAGCTTATGAGCGGCAGGGATGTGGCTATCGCAGCGCTTCTCGGCGCCGAGGAATTCGGATTTGCAACCGCACCGCTGGTAACTCTTGGCTGTGTGATGATGCGCGTCTGCCATCAGGATACCTGCCCCATGGGCGTTGCAACCCAGAATCCGGAGCTCAGAAAGAGATTCATGGGCAAGCCGGAGTATGTTGAGAATTTCATGAGATTTATCGCAAGACAGCTGAGAGAGTATATGGCTAAATTGGGCGTAAGAACCGTGGAGGAAATGGTGGGCCGCACGGACCTGCTGAAGAGGAAGGCTGTCAGCGCAGGCGCCGTTTCTCACATGAACGAGATATCCCTGGACCGCATTCTTGTGGATCTCTCCGGCTTTGCAAGGGATGAGCAGACCTTCCATCCTGAGCTGGCTTACGATTTCAGGCTTGAGACCACCAAGGACGAGAAGCTGCTTCTGGCTGATAAGGCTGTACAGGCCTCCATACTGAAGGGTAAGAAGAGCCAGATTTCCGTAAAGGTCGAAAATGTGGACAGAACCTTCGGAACGCTGCTGGGCGCTGAGGTTACAAGGCATAATCCGGAGGGCCTTCCGGATGATACCATTACCATAAACTGCGAAGGCGCCGGCGGACAGAGCTTCGGTGCATTTGTACCAAAGGGCGTGACACTGAACCTTACCGGCGACAGCAACGATTATTTCGGCAAGGGTCTCTCAGGCGGAAAGCTGATAGTCCATGCGCCCGCAGATGCAGGCTACGATCCCTCAGAGAACATCATCATCGGAAATGTTGCGCTTTACGGCGCAACCAGCGGTGAGGCATATGTGGCAGGTATGGCAGGAGAACGTTTCTGCATAAGAAAT
>ONWK01000371.1 GCA_900321505.1 uncultured Eubacteriales bacterium | reverse complement strand
CGTTCGGCGGATGAGGAAAGAAGGATACGGACCATCATGGCCGGAGTCTCGCATGATTTCCGTACCCCCATCACTGCAGCGGACGGTTACCTGCAGCTTGCGGGGGAGCTTCTTTCCGGTGACGGGACTCCGGATGCGCTTACGGAGAAGGAGCTATCGGAGCTGAGGGACTATCTGAAGATAGTAACTGAAAGGATCAGATATCTCCGGGCGCTTTCGGATGAATTCTTTGAGGTTACATATCTGGATGCAAAAAAGGACATACCTCTTTCCGAGGTCAGACTGGACATCCTGCTTTCTGAAGTTCTGCTGGCACAGAACAGCTGGATCGAGGAAGGAAAGATCACCACTGATTTCAGCATCCCGGAGGAGCAGTTGACCGTGATCGCCGACAGGCATTACCTGGAGAGGATACTTGAGAACCTTTTCTCCAATGCCAGAAAATATACGAAAAGCAGGCTTAAGGTGACAGTGGAGAACCGGAAGGGCGGTGCGGATGAATCTCTCAGGGCTGAAACTACGGATACCAAAGGAAAGAACCGGATATGTCTGCTGATAGAGAACGATATGCAGGACACGCAGGAAATGGATACGGCGCACATTTTCGAACCCTTTTACCGCGCAAAGGGACGCTCGGGTCCCGGCACAGGTCTTGGACTGTATGTCTGCAAGGAGCTGTCCGAAGCCATGCATTTTGAGATAGAGGGAAATGTGACCGACAACGTATTTCAGCTGAGGTGTGTGATGCCGGCCGCAAACTGAAGCTTCAGGGAAAGGATATTCAATGAGGATCCTGATAATTGAAGACGATAAGGAGATCGCAGCGCTCCTTTCGGTATATCTTACAAAAAACGGATATGAGATCACCTGCCGCTATGACGGAGTTGCGGGGTTAAATGAACTGCGAGGCAACATTTCCGGCTATGACATGATACTTCTGGATATGATGCTTCCCGGCTTTTCCGGCGATGAGCTGCTGCCGAAATTACGCAGCCTGACGGATGTTCCCGTGATAGTCATTTCCGCGGTATCGAATCTCGACGACCGACTCTCCATGATGCGGGCAGGTGCGGATGATTATATCATAAAGCCCTTTGAATTATCGGAGGTACTTGTGCGGATAGAGGCGGTGGCGCGGAGATACGGCAGCGGATCCGGTGATACCGCAGGAGAAAAGAAGAAGGAAAACACCGGCATGCATGAGCTGACTTATGGAAATATCCATGTAAACACAGATTCTGCTGAGGTTTTCATTAACGGGCAGGAGATATCCCTGACGGCAAAGGAATATGAGCTCCTGATGCTTTTTCTGGGGAATAAGAACAAGCTCTTCTCCAAAGCCAATCTGTATGAGAGTATCTGGGAGGGAGAATATTTTCCGGAGGATACAACCCTGAAGGTGCATATGAGCAATCTCCGGGGAAAGCTTCGGAAATATGATCCCTTTGACTATATTGAAACTGTGTGGGGAATGGGCTACAGGCTGCGAAAGCTGACTGAGTAAGCTGTTGCAATACACCGGGCTTTGTGCTAAACTATGCGAATAATTCAGGCACCTGTACGGTTGCTGCTGTATCGGGTACCATTTGTAACAGGAGGTTTTAAAATTGGGACAGGATGACAGATACGATGACAGATATGACGACAGATACGATGACGAATATGACGACAGATATGTCATACGTAAGAAAAAGAAGAATAAAAGCACTGTAGCCGTTATCGTGATCTTCGCGCTTCTTTGTACCACGGCGCTGGTACTGATCGTTATTCTTGCAACGGATCTATTTAAAGCAAGGGAAAATGAAAGCGCAAAAGCTTCAGGAGATTATGCGGCGCAGTCCGAACTGCTTACGGAAAAGGCTACGGAGAAGAAGACGGAAACGCCTTCCACAAAGGCAACAACCGAAGCTCCGACCACTGAGGAGCCTACAACCGAGAAGCAGACAGAGGCCCTTCCGGACGGAACGAAGTATGAGGTTCCGGTTGCCTGCGGGGACCTGTATGTACTCGACGGACAGCTGTTCAACCCCTGCTGCGCAGGTCACGGAACCGGCGATTATTACGCAGGTATGGTCAACTATGTGGGAGAAAAGCTGCCCGATACTGTCCAGCTGTACAATGTTGTGGCACCGACAGCATTCGGTGCATGTCTTTCTGTAGAGGTACAGGAGGAAATGATCGGTAATAATCAGCCTGAGCTTATCGATTACATTTACAGCCAGATCGATCCGAAGAACGCTAAAACAGTTGAGGCTTATCAGAATATCACCAGGCATAATGCCGAGTATATTTATTTTAACTCGGATCATCACTGGACTCAGACCGGCGCTTATTATGCATACCAGGCATGGTGTGAGGCCAAGGGGATCGAGGCGCATACTCTGGATTATTTCAAGACTAAGCATGAATTCCCCGGTTATCTGGGATATTTCTACGGCCTGGCAGGCAAGCCTTCCTTCCTCAGTGAAAATCCGGATACGGTTGTAGCTTATGTACCGAACGGTACAAATGACATGGTTTTCACCGACCGGGACGGAAACAAGATCGCATGGGATGTGGTAAGGGATTATTCCGGCCGCGACGGTTCGTATGTATGCTTCATCGCCGGCGACCAGCCTTTTGTAGAGATCGAGAATCCTGCGATCAACGACGGCTCCGCATGCCTTCTGATCAAGGAGTCCTACGGAAATGCATTCGCGCCCTTCCTTGTAGATCATTATCAGCATGTATATGTTGCGGATTACAGATACTATGAAGGAAACCTTACAAAGATGGTTGCAGATAAGAATATCCAGGATGTGATCATCATGAACAACCTTGAAGCTATCGGCGGAAAACGCTGCGATATGATCATGGCAATGTTCCCGTAAAAAAGATAAAAAACAGCAATACGAAGGATCTTCCGGTGATGTCGGGGATCCTTCG
>ONWK01000214.1 GCA_900321505.1 uncultured Eubacteriales bacterium | reverse complement strand
GCCGATGGCATCCGCGTCGCCGCTTCGCGGCGGTATCCCTCACTTCGTTCGGGACTCATGCCCTCGCTGACGCGAGGCCATAGCCCTATTCTAACACATCCTATACAAATGAGGAATCTAAAATCATGAAAAATGCTTTGTGTTTCCTTCTGATTGCTCAAATTCCGAGCGATACTTTTCCGTTTTTGCCCAAAAGCCCGCAATCCCTGATAAATACTGGGGTTGCGGGCTCTTTTCTTCTACCGTTCTTCCAGCACCTGGAAGATATAGAACTTCAGATAATAGCTTTCCTCGTCGCCGGACCAGAGTATGGGGTGATCCGGGGCCTGAGTACGGAATTCCACCTGCCGGAGACGCCGGTGGGCTGCACGGGCAGCCTGTCCGATCACCGTTCTGAAGGTCTCCGCATCCATAAAATGTGAGCATGAACAGGTGGCCAGATACCCGCCGTTCCGGGTAAGCTTCATGCCCTGGATATTTATCTCCCGGTATCCTTTTGCCGCCTGCTTTATCTTGTCCCTTGTCTTGGTAAATGCCGGCGGATCCAGGATCACAACGTCATATTTCTCGCCGGCTTCATTAAGCTGCGGCAGATAATCAAGTACGTTCTCCGCCCTGAAGGAAACCCGGTCTGACAGGCCGTTCAGCGCGGCATTTTCCGACGCCTGGGCCACGGCCAGATCGGATATGTCAAGACCTGTGACCTCATCCGCACCGCCCAGCCCGCAGTTCAGGGCAAATGATCCGGTATGGGTAAAGCAGTCAAGCACTCTGACCTTCTCCCCTGCAGCCTTCATACGGCGCACCAGATTCTGCATGGCAAGACGATTACCCTTCTGATCAAGGAAAAAACCGGTCTTCTGGCCATTCTCAACATCCACCATATATTTTACGCCATTCTCCATGATCTGCAGCCGCGGATCAAAAGCGCCTTCATCATAAGTACAGGTCTCTCCTGCCTTGTAAATGTCATGCTCATCCCCGGCCATCCATATCAGGCCCTTCGCCCTTGGGAGCCCTTCCTTCACGCGGATCTTTGCGTCACTTCGCTCAAACATTGCCCGGACAGGCACGCCGTCCTCTGCCAGGACTTCCTGCAGATACTGCAGGATCTTTGGCTTCAGCCGGTCGATACCCAGCGCCAGGGATTCCACCACCAGTACGTCTTCGTATTTATCTACTACCAGTCCGGGCAGAAAGTCCGCTTCTCCGAAAATGATCCGGCAGGAGGAGGTATCCGTGACCGACTTGCGGTATTCCCATGCAGCTCTGACTCTGGCACGGATAAATTCATCATCCACCACAGCATCGGGATCCCTGGTCATTATACGTATAGTGATCTTTGACGCGGGATTTATAAAACCCGTACCCATGGGATACCCGTCAAAATCCTGCACGCTGACGATATCTCCGGGCTCATAGCTGCCCTCTATACGGTCGATCTCGTTATCATATATCCAGGAACCGCCTGCCTTTATGGTCCGGCCCTCGCCCTTTTTAAGTATTACAATTGCTTTATTCATATGTATATCTCCTGGTTTAGCAGGCCACCCCGGAACATCCGGCTTAAGAACTGCTTCATTCCTGCTTTCTTGATTCGCTTTTTGCATATTGCCCGGGGATGTCCGTCCGGGCTATAAACCCTGTTCACCTGCCAGCAACAGCTTCATATATGCGCTTTCCACTGTCATGCCCGAGATAGGGACAGCCCCGTGACGTATCAGTCCGGTGGTGGTTTCATAACGTGTTTCCTCCGGAACACAGGGTAATATGTAACATTTCACACCTTCACTGCTGCAGCGATCGAGGAAATCCTCCAGCTCCTTCGGTGCCGTAGATGAGTGATACATGGTATGAAGCACCGCCCTTATTCCCTTAAGAGAAATGCAGTCATAACGCATTCCCACATAGGGATGAAGTATCAGTACATCCGGCTTAAGGCTGATCTCAGGAACCCGGAAATCCTTTAAGCCATCGGATCTGCCGGAATCCTCCGGCCAGACATAGCCTGCCTCTGTCCTGATCAGCGCCTGCATGCCTTCGCTGAAGAAATCATCCGATCCCGGTCTGCACTGGCATAGCTCGGATGCCTTATGCAGATACACTGCTCCGTCATCATTCCTGTATGTCACGTAAACTCCGGAACATCCGCCATTTTCCTTTGATGCCTTTGTCAGCTCCAGTGCGGCCCGGATATTATCCACCGCATTGCTCTGGGGATCCTCCATGGGCCGCTGCGCGGCAAGAAGGAAAACCGGTACCGGACATCCTCTGAGAAGCTCTCCGAGAAATGCCGCAGTGAAAGCAAGAGTATCCGATCCGTGAGTGATCATCACACCGTCATATTCCGTAAGCTCCTCTTCGCGTAAACACGCAGCAAGCTTTTCCAGATGTGACAGGGTCATATGCTCACTCAATACAAGATAGGGTTCACGGATATCTGCCGTAAAATCAGGCTCCGGCAGTCTTTCCCTGATGATCCTTAAGGGAAGAGGCATCTTTCCCTCACCATGCTCCTCGATCCGCCTTTTTCCGTCTTCCGAAACCGCCGTGCCTATGGTCCCGCCGGTGAAAATAAAGAGTATTTTTAATCCGGTATCATTCATTTTTCTATTCTCCGAATATACAGAATACTGCTGAAAAGGAAATTATCATACTTTTTCACATGTTCGAGATATTCTTCCAGGTTTACATAAAATGGTTCTCCCCAGCTGGAAATGTGCAGCCATTTAACATCTTCCACCTGCTCCCATCCCGTAACAGTTACATAATGATCACGCATGGAATTGGCCCTGGTAAATGCTCCTGACGCATCCTTATGATATAATGGCAGCCTTTCCTTTCTGTGGAAAAAACCCGGGCCCACCGAAAGCAGCGCGGGAATGTCATCCTTCAGCATTTCCGGAAGGCGCTTTAAAAACCTTTTTCTTCCCACCGACCATCTGGCGCGGAAAGGAAGCTCAGATTTTTTCAGCATGCGGTTCACTCCCCATGCAAGCATGAAACCGTTAAGCCCCATGGGACTTTTGATGGGAAAGAATTTTACCGTCTGTTCCATATCCTCAAGGTATTTTTCCATGGAGACGACCTGCTCTCCGCCCTTCAGATAACTGACTATATCCTGCGCCGCCACCAGTCCGCAGCCCACATCCCGCTGCCATTTAGTAGAAAGCCAGGCCT
The DNA here is from genome assembly GCA_900321505.1 of uncultured Eubacteriales bacterium. Taxonomy (GTDB): domain Bacteria; phylum Bacillota; class Clostridia; order Lachnospirales; family Lachnospiraceae; genus Eubacterium_Q. The sequence goes on along the minus strand of ONWK01000214.1, from coordinate 2,915 downwards.
GATTTCCGCCGTAGGAATCAGCGCCCTCTGTCCTGACTGCAATATATGGTTTTTTCAGTTGATGTTTCATGATATATAACCCGACCCTTCAGCTGTAAAATTAAGAAACGGACGGAATAACTCCGTCCGTCATTATAACATATAAAAATGTCCGTGTCTTTAGATCAGTGAATATCCTCTGTTGAGAAGGCATTCCTCAACCTCGGCATAACCGGGTGCATGAAGTATTGCCACCGGCGTCGCATCCTCCCTGCTGTAGGATACATAAAGATAATCCAGGTTAATGTTGCTGTCCTCGATATCGCTGAGCAGCCTGTTCAGGCTTCCTACATCATCCGGGATCTTCACACCGATAACGCGTGACATCTTGCAGGTGAAGCCGTTATCCTTGAGCAGCTTCAGCGCACGCTCCGTCTCATCCACCAGAAGGCGGACGATACCGTACTCGGCACTGTCATTTGTTATGGCACAGTAAATGTTCAGCGAGTTTTCTGTCAGGAACTGGGTGATCTCACGCATCGAGCCCTTCCTGTTTTCCGCAAAAATTGAGATCTGTTCTACCATGATTTCCTCCTAAGTTTTTTTACAGCTCGTCTGCTAACTCAAGCAGAAGCTTTTCGGTCTTTTCCCAGCCAAGGCAGGGGTCGGTGATGGATTTGCCGTATATTCCCTCGCCGATCTTCTGGGCACCGTCTTCGATGTAGCTCTCGATCATGAGACCCTTTACAAGCTTTTTGATATCCTCCGACGCGCGGCGGCTGTGGAGAACATCCTTTGCTATACGTATCTGCTCCATGTACTTCTTGCCGGAGTTGGAATGGTTTGTATCAACGATGCACGCGGGATTTACTATCTCGGGCTTTGATGCATATGCATCCAGCAGCGCACGGAGGTCTTCATAATGATAGTTCGGGATATTGCGTCCGAACTTATCCACATAGCCGCGCATGATGGCGTGGGCAAGGGGATTGCCCGGTGTCTCAACCTCCCAGCCGCGATACAGGAAACGCTGTGTGCTCTGGGCTGCAATGATGGAGTTCATCATTACCGACATATCGCCGCCGGTGGGGTTCTTCATACCTACCGGAATGCCGATGCCGCTGGCTACCAGCCTGTGCTGCTGGTCTTCTACGGAACGGGCCCCGATGGCAACATAGGAAAGCAGATCGGAGAGATAACGATGGTTCTCCGGATAGAGCATTTCCTCCGCACAGGTAAAACCGGTTTCACGGACTACGCGCGCATGCATTTCACGGATCGCGATAATACCCGCCAGCAGGTCTTCCTTCCCCTCCGGGTTCGGCTGATGGAGCATACCCTTGTAACCGATACCTGTTGTTCTGGGCTTATTGGTATATACACGGGGAATGATGAATATCTTGTCCTGGATCTTCTCTGCCACCTTTGCAAGGCGGTTCATATAATCAAGCACCGCTTCCTCATTATCTGCCGAGCAGGGTCCGATGATGAGAAGGAATTTATCGCTTTCTCCCAGGAAGATCTTCCTGATCTCCTCGTCACGCTTTTCCTTTGCTTCTGCGATCTCCCTGCTGATAGGGAACTCTTCCTTCAGCTCCTGTGGTGTAGGAAGCTTGCGAATGAATTTCATGTCCATTTTTTTGTCCTCGTTTTCTAAAATGTATTGTAACTATTCCGTACTCCCAGGAAAAAACGAAAAATCACGGATGGAAAGCTCGCTGCCCAGACTGGTTTTTTCTTTTCCCAGGGAAAGCCAGGGCCAGGAGTGTATGCTGCTGAACAGTTACTGAATATGTAAATCCCGTACCCGGGATAACACGCTATCTCAAAACTGCAAATACCATATCGCCGACGTAAAGCGCTACCATGACGATGCCTTCCCAGCGCTTGATCTTCCGGCCGTTAAGCAGAAATGCCAGCGTGATAACACTTACTCCGAGAAGGATAAAACCATCCAGAACATTTGCCAGATTCACGGAAATGGGGTGTATCGTGCAGGATACGCCAAGTATCAGGAGTATGTTGAAAAGGTTGGAACCCACAACATTTCCGACTGCCATATCCGTCTGGCCCTTGTGAGCTGCAACGATGGATGTCACCAGCTCCGGAAGGCTGGTTCCCAGTGCAACGATGGTAAGACCTACCAGGGTCTCCGACATACCTGCCGCAAGGGCGATATTCTTTGCTCCGTATACAACAGCCTCACCGCCTCCGACTATACAGCCGATACCTACCAGGATGAGCACAAGACATTTCCATCCGGGCATGGGAGCCACTTCCTCTTCTTCCTCGGTGCGGTTCTTCCTTGCGTTTCTGATCAGCAAAATGATATAGACGATAAATATTACCAGGAAACAGATTCCCGCAACACGGCTTACCTCACCGACATTGTCCGACATTTCATGTCTGAAAAGACCGCCCTTCATAAGTGCCGGAAGAGATGTGAACAATATCAGGATCACGGTAATGATCAGATTAACGGGATAATCTCTCTTTACTATGATGTCGTTCACCGGTACGGTATGAATGATGGCGCAGATACCCAGTACCATGAGAAGATTGAAAAGATTTGACCCCAGAACGTTACTGATGGCGATTTCGTTCGATCCCTGTATCGCCGCGGAGGTGCTGACCGCCAGCTCCGGCGCTGAGGTCCCCATGGCGACTATGGTCAGACCGATAATGACACCGGGCACACGGAACTTACGCGCAACCGCCGCACTGCCGTCCACAAACCAGTCCGCGCCCTTGATAAGTGCCACAAAACCGACCAGCAAGATCAATATATCCAATAATACTTTCATTTCGGTCCTCCATACGGGAAGAAATATGTGGATATAGACTATTCCATTTTTGCGGCTTCGTCAAGCAATTCTCAAAAATGCAGGTGATATTTTACATACCTGACAGCTGATATATTTCGTTTTTACCGCCGG
>ONWK01000213.1 GCA_900321505.1 uncultured Eubacteriales bacterium | reverse complement strand
GTGAAGATCATTCCCTTGGGCGGACTGGAACAGATCGGAATGAATATCACGGCCATTGAATATAATGATACCATCATCATTGTGGACTGCGGACTGTCTTTCCCGGATGATGAAATGCTGGGCATCGACCTGGTGATCCCGGATGTCTCTTACCTGATCGATAACAGGGAGAAGGTAAAGGGCATGGTGATCACCCATGGTCACGAGGATCATATCGGATCCATACCTTATATAGAAAAGCAGATCAATCTTCCCATTTATGCAACAAGGCTTACCATGGGACTGATCGACTATAAGCTGGAAGAGCATGGCCTGCTGAATCAGGTAAAGCGTAAGGTGGTGACCTACGGACAGATCATCAATCTTGGCTGTATGCGGGTGGAATTCATCAGGACTAACCATTCCATCGCGGATTCGGCGGCGCTGGCTATCTATACGCCTGCCGGAGTACTGGTGCATACCGGGGATTTCAAGGTGGATTATACACCTGTTTTCGGTGAGATGATCGATCTGCAGCGTTTTGCCGAGCTTGGCCGCAAGGGCGTGCTTGTACTGATGGCCGATTCCACAAATGCAACGCGGGAGGGCTTTACTCCTTCGGAGCGGACGGTGGGCAAAACATTTGATCATATATTTGAAGATAATCAGAGCAGGCGCATTATCATTGCAACATTTGCATCGAATGTGGACCGCGTTCAGCAGATAATCAATTCCGCGGTGAAGTATAAGCGGAAGGTGATCATCCAGGGACGAAGCATGGTAAATGTCATTTCCATCGCTTCGGAGCTGGGATATCTGAATGTTCCGCCCAACACCATCATCGAGATCGATGAGGCAGTGAACTATACCGATAATCAGCTGGTGTATATTACAACCGGAAGCCAGGGCGAGGAAATGGCGGTGCTGTCGAGGATAGCGGCGTCCATCCATAATAAGATATCCATAAAGCCCGGGGACGTTGTGATCTTCTCTTCGAGCCCGATACCGGGAAATGAGAAGGCGGTTTACCGTGTGATAAATGAACTGGAGCAGAAGGGCGCGTCGGTGATCTATCATGATGCCCATGTGTCGGGCCATGCCTGCCAGGAGGAGCTGAAGCTGATCTATGCGCTGACCAAACCCATGTATGCGATCCCGGTTCACGGAGAGTACAGACATCTGAAGCGGCATGCCCAGCTTGCTGTGGAAATGGGTATTCCGAAGGATCATGTAAAGCTGATCAAATGCGGCGATGTGCTTTCGGTATCCGAGCACAGCTTCGGAGTCATCGGAAGTGTGCCGGCATCAGGGGTCCTGGTTGACGGACTGGGTGTCGGAGATGTCGGGAATATAGTTTTAAGAGACAGACAGCATCTGTCCGAGAACGGACTTATCGTTGTGGCGCTTACACTGGAGCATGGCTCGGGACAGCTGCTGGCAGGACCGGACATCATTACCAGAGGCTTCGTATATGTAAGAGAGTCGGAGAGTCTGCTTGAGGACTGCAGGATGGTGGTGGAGGAAACACTTGATGAGTGTCTGATGAGAAGCACCACCGACTGGGCCAGGATCAAGTCCAGGATCAGGGATTCACTGGGTGAGTTCCTTTGGAAGAGGACGAAGAGAAGTCCTATGATCCTGCCTATCATATCAGAAGTATAGATCTGCATGAAGGAGAAATATGGAAGATATCATCGAAGCTACGAAAAAGCTGAATCAGATGCTGAAGGAATCCCGCGAGTACAAGCGGTATATCCATGCCAAAACTTCGCTTCGTGCAAACGAGGATCTTTACCGGCAGCTAAAGGAACTGAAGCAGAAGTATAAAGAGGTTCAGACCTATTGGGAAAATAATCCCTACGATGATATTTATCGCCTTTGCGCGGATAATGACTGGCTGCTTCATAATTCGGTGGTAAATGAGTATCTGCGTGCGGAGAGCGCACTGAGCCGTCTGGTACGGAGAATGCTGGATGAGATGATGAGGGACTTCCCCATAGACTTGGAGTAACCCTGAAAACTACAATTAAACGTATAGGAAAAGGATAATTAGTGTCATCCTTGCGCTTTGTGCAGGGGAAGACATGATATTGAAGGAGATAGCTGAGTGGCTACGGTAAAAACCATAAAAAGACTATATCGTACTGAGAGCCGTTTGAAGACAGCACTGTTCTATGCTTTGGAACTGTTGGTGGATGTGCTGATCATTTATGTGATCGTAAAGGGCTTTTCGCTGGCATACTCATTTTCCTATGAAGTATTCAGTGATTCGGCCAAGAATGACGGCGATACAAGACCGGTGATAGTTACCATCCTTCCGGATTCCTCCATAAAGACGGTGTCGGAATCGCTTTATGATGCCGGCGTTATCAAGAATAAATACGTGATGATGGTTAAGATCAGACTTAACGGTTACGGACCGTCCATCCGACCGGGAAGGTATGCGATCAGCCCTTCCATGACATATAATGATATAATTACGCTGATCACTACGGATCCGGAACAGGAGACAACGGGGAGATCAGACGACGGATTGATCTACGGGAAAACATAGCCGGTTTTTCGGGATGGCATGTTATGATACATGATGACTCTGAGACGGAGAGTTGACACTGATAACAGATTAACCCCCTGGCAGCGGCTACTGTCAGGGGGCTTTCGTTACTTGCGTGAAATGTATGCCGGGCGGGCATCGTGCTTGCACGAATGCCTTCTGTAGGGAGAAGTATTCTATATGAACGATTATGAGCGTATCCGTTCATTTATCCGGTCTTATTATACGGATGAGAACGGTGGATTACAGGAACTGTATAATTCGGCTGTTTCACGGGGGGTACCGGTGATCAGGCAGGATACCAGAGAGCTGCTCAGGCTGCTGCTTGAAATGAACAGACCGGGAAAAATACTTGAGATAGGAACGGCGGTTGGGTATTCGGCGCTTTTTATGGCATTGTGTCTCCCGGATGCGGAGATCGTGACCATGGAACTCGATCCTGAGCGGGCTGCGGAAGCACAAGCGAATTTTGACAGGATGCAATGCCCCAGGATAAAGCTTCTGGAGGGAGATGCGGCTGAATTGCTTAAGGAGCTGGACGGGATCTTTGATTTTATTTTTGTTGATGCGGCCAAGGCACAGTATATCGTATATCTGCCGGAGCTGCTCAGGCTTTCACATTCCGGAACCGTGATCCTGTCGGATAATGTGCTGCAGGAGGGAAATATACTGGAGTCACATTTTCTTGTGGAAAAGAGGGACCGTACCATACATGACCGTATGCGGGAGTATCTGGATAAGCTTACGCATAGTGAAGGGCTAGTGACGAGTATCATGCCGGTGGGGGATGGGGTGGCTGTAACCTATATGAAATGAGGAATGAAATATGAAAAAACCGGAGCTCCTGCTTCCGGCAGGAAATCTTGAAAATCTGAAGACTGCAATCATGTACGGGGCTGATGCGGTATATCTCGGAGGACAGCGCTTCGGCCTGAGGGCACGGGCGGATAATTTCTCTTTGGAGGATATGAAATCCGGCGTGGAGTATGCCCATGCTCATGACGCAAAGGTTTATCTTACTGTGAATATTTATGCCCATAATGATGATATCGAAGGGATAAAGGAGTATTTCCGGGAGATAAAGGGCATCCCCTTTGATGCAATGCTGATCTCTGATCCGGGTATATTTATGCTGGCAAAGGAATACCTGCCGGAGATCCCCATACACGTAAGCACCCAGGCAAATAATACAAACTACCTGACCTGGCAGTTTTGGAAGAAGCTGGGGGCTGAGCGGGTGGTTGCCGCGCGGGAGCTGTCGCTTCAGGAAATAAAGAGGATAAAGCAGGAGATAGGCGACGATATGGAGATTGAAGCCTTTGTCCATGGGGCAATGTGCATTTCATATTCCGGAAGATGTCTGCTGTCTTCTTATTTTACGGGTCGTGATGCAAATAAAGGCGCTTGCACACATCCCTGCCGCTGGAAATATGCTTTGATGGAGGAGAGCCGTCCCGGAGAGTATCTTCCGGTGGAAGAGGATGAAAGGGGTACTTATATCCTTAATTCAAAGGATCTGTGCATGATAGGCCACATCCCCGAGCTTGTGGATGCGGGAGTGGCATCTCTCAAAATAGAAGGAAGAATGAAGACCGCGCTTTATGTGGCGGTAACGGCGGCGGCATACCGGCGGGCCATAGATGACTTTTTTGAGTCTGAAGAGAAATACCGCAGCAGCATCCCGGAATATGAAAGAGAGATATCCATGTGCACAACCCGGGATTTCACTACGGGCTTCTACTTCAGGAAACCGGATGGAAATGACCAGATATATACTGCAAATACATATAAGCAGGGCGCTGTATTTCTGGGTATGATCGAAAAGGTTGATGAAGACGGGGGAGTGCACATTTTCCAGAAGAATAAATTCTCTGTCGGCGATGAGATAGAAGTGATGCGCTTCAGGGATACTGCAGTTTCAGTAAAGGTTGAAAGGATCGTGAATGAAGAAGGCTTAGATGTGGAATCAGCACCGCATCCGCTGGAGCCGCTGAAGCTGTGGCTTTCCATGAAGGATGGAGAGCTGCTTCCCGGAATGCTTCTCCGAAAAAAAACAGGGATAAGTTTGATGCATTTTAAAACGTGATTTCATGCGCGTTTGTATATAATGCACAAAATATCATGCCTGATTTACATAATTTGATTATGTAAATGGACAAAATACCAAAAAAATGACGAAAAAATTGTTATTCTTTCCATATGAAGTTGAATGTGATATAATATCCGAGTATGTAGTTTGCAAAAAACTATGGGGGTAAGAAGAGTATGCGTGTTGCGGGAGCAAGAAAGAAGATACGTATAGGTGACCTTTTGGTTGAGGCCGGTGCTATCACCGAAGAACAGCTTCAGGAAGCACTTGCAAAGCAGAAGGAATCAGGAGGACGTATCGGTAATGTGATCATGGAAATGGGCTTTATCAGCCGTGAACTCCTTATCACAGTGCTTACAACGCAGATGGGCATCGATTATATCGAGCTTCGTGCTGCGAAGATAGATGAGAATGTATTGAAGCTGGTTCCGGATAAGATGGTAAACCAGTATAAGGTCATGCCTATCGGTTTTGCCGAAGATAACCCGAATATCCTTCGTCTTGCCATGGCGGATCCCATGGATCTGGTTGCCATCGACGATATCAGCATTTCCTCAAACCTGCAGGTAGAGCCTGTACTGGCGTTTGAGGATGATATTCAGGAATGCATCGGTAAGTATTACGGCAGTGCTCAGGCTATGCAGGCTGCCGAGGCATACCGCCTGGAGCGCGAATCAGACCAGCTGACCCAGGAAGAAGAAGATATGATGAAGGAGGATATCGATAATTCTCCTATCGTACTTCTTGTTAATCAGATTCTTGAGGGTGGTGTTCGTCAGAGAGGCTCCGATATTCACATCGAACCCATGGAGACCTACGTCCGCGTCCGTTATCGTATTGACGGTGCGCTGAAGCAGGTCATGACATATGATTACAGTCTTGCGGCTGCCATCGCAGCCCGTATAAAGATCATTGGCGGCATGGATATCGCCGAGAAACGTAAACCTCAGGACGGCCGTATCACCATCATGGTTGACCGCCGGGAGTTCGATGTCCGTGTTTCCTGCCTTCCTACCGTATACGGAGAGAAGATAGTTATGCGACTCACCTCCAAGGACGGACTGACCAAGCCTAAATCGGGCCTGGGACTTTCGCCGGAGGAGATCGAGATATT
>ONWK01000147.1 GCA_900321505.1 uncultured Eubacteriales bacterium | reverse complement strand
GAGGATGGCGAGTCTGAAGAAGATCTGACGGATGATGAAGAGGATGGCGAGCCTGAAGAAGAATATGATGAAGATTCCGAAGAAGATTATGATGATAATGAGTCATATGAGAATGAAGAATCAGATGAAGAGCCTGAGGATGAGGAGGATCTGAGTGACCTTGAGCCCGGAAATGCTGAGAGCATAGAGGATCTTACGGATATGCACAGAAATGAGGCTGTGGAGGATCTCAGCGATCTTTCCGAAGAAGATGATTTTGATGACATCTTTGATGATGAAGAAGATGATCTCAGAGCTATAGAGACCCTTGACCAGATCATTGACCGTGAAGGCATCGACCTTTCTTCGGGTGATCAGACAAAGAATATACTGGGTATGTACAGAGCAGGACTCAGTATCATTGAGATATCCAAGGTCCTGAAAATGGGCGTCAGTGAAGTTAAGTATGTAATTGATACACATAATCGCTAAAGGGCAGGAGGTGCGTATATGAATCGAAAATATCTGCTCAGAGGGATAGGTATCGGACTGGTGATCGGATCACTGGTTACTTATACTGCATTTAAGACAGGTGACTATACTTCATCGGACAAAAAGGAACAGACTGTTACCGAACTGAGTACCGATAAGAGTACTGATACATCTGCTGCAGAAAATACTACAGGGACACCCAATACAGAAAAGGAAACCGAAAAAGTAACTGAAGCTCCGACCGAAAAGCCGACCGAGAAGGAAACCGAGAAGCCGACCGAGAAGGAGACCGAAAAGCCGACCGAAAAGCCGACCGAGAAGGAAACCGAGAAGCCAACGGAGAAGCCGACCGAGAAGCCGACTGAAAAGCCGACCGAGGCTCCGACTGAGAAGCCGACCGAGAAGCCGACTGAAGAGCCGACGGAAGAGCCGACCGAAGAGCCGACCGAAAAGCCCACCGAGAAACCTACGGAGGAACCTGCAGGCGGAACGGAAAAGACCATTACCGTAACAGCGGGTATGAGCTCTGACGGAATAGCACTGCTTGTTCAGAATGCAGGAATCATTGATAATTACCTTGATTTTGATGCATGGCTTTCAAGGAATGGTTATGACCGTATCCTGCGTGTCGGAACATTTAAACTGAAGACCGGAATGAGTTATGAAGAGATCGCCAAGGTCCTGACAACTCAGCAGTAGGAATTACGAATGGACAGACAATCTGAAACAGTATCAATAAATAATAAAGGCGCCGCAGGTTCTGCGGCGCTTATTGCAATGAGCGGCGGAGTTGACAGCAGTGTAGCTGCAAAGCTGATGACTGACCGCGGCTTTTCCTGCATGGGCTGTACCATGCGCCTTTACGAGAATGACATGGTGGGCATGGATCTTCTGGATACCTGCTGCAGTCTTAAGGATACCCAGGATGCCAGGGCAGTCTGTGAGAAGCTTGGGATACCGTATAATATATATCATTATGAAAATGAGTTCCGAGAGAAGGTCATTGAGCCCTTTGTTTCCAGTTATGAAAAGGGAGAAACACCCAATCCGTGTATAAACTGCAATAAATATCTCAAGTTCAGAAGCCTTTATGAACGTGCGGAGGAACTTGGATTTGATCATATTGTTACAGGGCATTATGCAAGAATTGAAGAAAGAGACGGGCATTTTTATCTTAAAAAGGCCGTGGATCCGGCAAAGGATCAGAGCTATGTTCTGTATGATCTGACAGAGGAACAGCTGTCGCATACCTGTTTTCCGCTTGGTGATCATACCAAGGAGGAGGTAAGGAGGATAGCTGCTGAAATGGGCTTCGTCAATGCCGAAAAGAAGGAGAGCCAGGATATATGCTTTGTCCCTGACGGTGATTACGGCGCAATGATCTGCAGATTCAGAGGTAAAAAGTACCCTTCGGGTCCCATCGTGGATATGGCCGGAAAGCAGCTTGGGACTCATAACGGTATTATAAATCATACCATAGGACAGCGCCGGGGACTCGGTGTTCCTGCTGACAGAAGGCTGTATGTTGTGAAGCTGGATATTCCGAATAATACCGTAGTACTGGGGGATAATGAAGACCTTTTCCATAACAGGCTTCGTATCAGGGATTTCCACTGGATAACAGGACAGATGCCGAAGGGTGATGTGAGCTGCAGTGCTAAGGTCCGCTACCGTCAGAAGGAACAGCCGGCCACACTTACACTTAACGGTAAAGAGGGCGATGCGGCCATACTTACATTTGATGAGCCTCAGCGTGCAATAACTCCGGGGCAGTCGGCAGTCTGCTATGACGGTGATATTGTTCTGGGCGGCGGAATTATTGATGCGGTTATCTGATGCAGCCTGTGTGCCAGGCAAAATCCGGGTAAGAAGCGCCTCAGGGTTAAAAAAATTAGTTGACATTTACCCATGAAAAGTGCTATAGTAACCAAGTATGCCGCGCAGCGAGGTCTGACAAGTGCTGAAAAGCCACCATAGCTGGCGAGTCTTAAGGATAGGAGGTAGTTCCCTATGTATGCAATCATAGCAACAGGCGGAAAGCAGTACAAGGTCGCTGAAGGCGATGTTATCCGCGTGGAGAAGCTTGCAGCTGAGGATGGAGCTGAGGTTACATTTGATGATGTTATCGCAGTTTCAAACGACGATGAGATGCTTTTCGGTGATGCCGTTAAGAATGCAGCTGTTAAGGCTACTGTCGTAAAGACAGATAAGGCTAAGAAGGTCATTGTATACCGTTACAAGAGAAAGAGCGGATATCACAAGAAGAACGGACACAGACAGCCTTATACAGAAGTAAAGATCGACGCGATCGAGGCGTAAGCTTATGATCAGAGTAAAGTTTTACCGGAAGGAAGGCAGATTCTTCGGTTTTCAGCTTAAAGGGCATGCGGGATATGCAGAACCCGGAGAGGATATACTGTGCAGTGCGGTTTCGGCTCTTGCGATCAATACAGTGAATTCCCTTGAAGAGCTGACACGGGACAGGATCATCGCCGAGGAGCATGATGGTATGCTCCGTGCGAAGATATCCGGTAAGGTAAGCGAGACAAGCCATATACTGATCCGCTCGCTGCAGATCGGACTCTGTAACATCTATAAGGAGTATGGCGATTCTTATGTTCGAATATTTTTCAAGGAGGTAGATTAGCGTGCTGAAGATGAATTTACAGCTCTTTGCGCATAAAAAGGGTGTCGGCTCCACGAAGAACGGTCGTGATTCCGAATCCAAGCGCCTTGGAGCAAAGCGTGCAGACGGTCAGTTTGTAAAGGCCGGCAATATCTTATACAGACAGCGTGGAACAAAGATCCATCCGGGACTCAATGTAGGGCGTGGCGGTGACGACACCCTGTTTGCATTGACAGATGGAATCGTTCGCTTCGAAAGACTGGGAAGAGACAGAAAGCAGGTTTCTGTACATCCGGTTGCATAAGCGAAACCAGGAAAAGGAGCTTTGTGGCTAACACAGAGCTCCTTTTTTGCGCGATACGGCCGGCAAGCGGACGTGCCTGCACGTCCATCTGGTCTGAGCAATGAGTCGAGGGGTACTGAATTTGTACCTTTTGCAGAATTAAGAACGAGGTTTGAAAATGTTTGCAGACAGAGCAAAAATCTATGTGCGTTCCGGAAAGGGCGGCGACGGTCATGTATCCTTCCGCAGAGAGCTTTATGTTCCTAACGGCGGTCCTGACGGCGGAGACGGCGGAGACGGCGGAAATGTGGTCTTCGTTGTTGATCAGGGGCTCAATACTCTGACAGATTTCAGAAACATCAGGAAATATAAGGCCGGTGACGGAGAAGAGGGCAGAAAACGTAACTGCCATGGAGCCAACGGCAAGGATGTTACTCTTAAGGTTCCTCCCGGAACCGTGATACGTGACTTTGAGACAGGAAAGGTAATACTGGATATGGCTGACAGGACCGAACCTGTGGTGCTTTTTAAGGGAGGCCGCGGCGGTAAGGGAAATCAGCATTATGTAACAAGCGTTATGCAGGCTCCGAAATATGCCCAGCCCGGACAGCCGGCAGTGGAAAAAGAGCTTACACTTGAGCTGAAGATGATCGCGGATGTGGGACTGGTAGGATTTCCAAGTGCCGGAAAATCCACACTCCTTTCAGTTACGACCAATGCAAGGCCGAAGATCGCCGAGTATCATTTCACAACACTTTCGCCGAATCTGGGAGTTGTGGATCTTGAAGGCGGAAACGGTTTTGTTATGGCTGATATTCCGGGAATTATTGAAGGCGCCTCGGAAGGCGTCGGCCTCGGCTTTGATTTTCTAAGGCATATTGAACGTACCCGTGCACTTGTTCATGTGGTTGATGCTGCAGGAGTTGAAGGAAGAGATCCGGTGGAGGATGTGCGCCTGATCAACGAGGAGCTTGAAAAATACAATTCTGAGCTGGCACACCGTCCCATGATACTTGCTGCAAATAAACTGGATCTGCTGCTTCCGGAGGAGAGAGAGGAGATACTCGGAAAGCTTAAGGACGCATACGGGGACAGGATGGTAAGCATCCTTCCGATATCGGCTGCCACAAAGGAGGGAATATCAACCCTGCTGTATACTCTGAGCGATCTTCTGAAGACTCTGCCCAGAGAGACCATAGTATTCGAGCAGGAGATCGATCCCGACAGCTTCCGTCAGGAGGAACAGCTTTCATTTACAGTGGAAAGATCTTCTGATGAAGAAAATGTATATATGGTTGAGGGCCCCAAGATCGAACGTATGCTGGGATATACCAATCTTGAGGATGAAAAGGGCTTCCTTTTCTTCCAGGATTTTATGAAGAAGAACGGCATCCTCCAGCAGCTTGAGGATCTGGGAATACAGGACGGAGATACTGTCCGGGTTTACGGACATGAATTTGATTATTATCACGAGTAAGAGGTTGAAATGAATACAAAAGAACGTGCCTATCTAAAGGGTCTTGCCATGAACATAGATCCTGTGCTTTCTCTCGGAAAGCAGAGTCTTACGCCGGAATTTACCGCTGCGGTTGATGAGGCTATAACCAAAAGAGAGCTTATCAAGATAAATGTACTGAAAAACTGCGTGGACGATCCGGGTACCCTTGCCCAGACTCTGGCTGAACGTACCCGCAGTGAGGTGGTACAGGTTATCGGAAGAAAGATAGTTCTCTTCCGTCAGGCTCCGGAAAATTCGGCATATCAGCTCCCGAAAAGAAAGAACAACGAATGACCGGAGGGAATATGCCCATGCAGAAAGAAAACCTTCAGGAAGATATGGACCGCAGCGCCGGAAAGGCTTTCTTCGGCGGGAGCTTTGACCCTGTGCACAGCGGGCACATTTCCATGGCTCTTGCGGCATACAGAGAGCTTCCGGTGGATGAACTGACTCTGATACCGACGAAGCTTACTTATTACAAGAAAAGACGGCTGACAAAGGATTCCGACCGTATGAAAATGCTGCAGCTGGCTGCAGAACCGTATCCGTATCTTTCGGTATCGGATATGGAGATCAGGGCACCGCTGGAGCAGAATTATACTGTAAATACACTGGAACGCCTGAAGGAGATATACCCGGACAGGGAGCTGTATTTCCTTATAGGCGGAGATTCACTTGCTTACCTTAACACCTGGAAATATGCGGAAAGGCTTTTCCGGCTGGCTGTATTTGTGACGGCTGTACGAGGAGAAGTGGATACGGAGCAGGCACTGTCGTATATGAGGCAGTATGAGGAAGAATTCCCCGGCGCCAGATTTCAGCTGCTGCATACTGATCCGGTTGATATTTCATCTACGGATATAAGGAACAGGGTTAAGGCAGGAGAAAGCATAAAAGGGCTGGTACCCGAAGGTGTTGAAGATTACATCCTTGAAAGGGGCCTGTATCGAAGCTGATAAAATGTCAGGGTTTTAAAGATAAGGAGGATAACGGTGGAACGTGAGGATATGCTTCTATATATCAAGAAGAAACTTACACCAAAACGTTATGTGCATTCTATAGGTGTTGAGTATACAGCGGCAAATATGGCATTTATCCACGGTGAGGATGTACAGCGTGCCAGGATAGCAGGTCTTCTGCATGACTGCGCAAAATGTATCCCTGTAGATGAGAAGCTGAAAAAAGCCGAAAAATTCGGGCTGCCGGTTTCTGAAAGCGAAAGGGCAAATCCGGATCTGCTGCATGGAAAGCTGGGCGCGTACTATGCAGAGATGAAATGCGGAGTAAAGGATGAGGGTATACTTTCGGCCATCACTTACCATACTACGGGAAAACCGGGTATGGATCTCCTTGAGAAGATCATTTTCGTTGCCGATTATATTGAGCCGAACCGTAAGATGATACGTGATCTGCCGGAGATCAGAAGAGAAGCATTTCTTGATCTTGATAAATGTATAAGGCATATACTTCATAACACCCTTGAGTATCTGAATGAAAAGGACACAGTTATCGACAGTCTCACTCAGGAGACTTACGATTTTTACTTAAAGGAGGCAGCTGATGATCAGCACTGAAGAAATGCTCAGCATAGCCGTTGCTGCCATGCAGGATAAGAAGGGGATAGACATTGTATCGCTGCATATAGGAGATATCTCACCTGTATGCGATGCTTTTCTTATTGTCAGCGGCAGCAGTCGTTCTCAGATGGATGCGCTGCTGGACGGCGTTGAAGAAGCCATGGGCAGGGCAGATGTTCCGCTGATATCAAGGGAAGGTAATTCTGACAGCGGATGGATACTGCTGGATTACGGCGACCTGGTGGTCCACATTTT
>ONWK01000211.1 GCA_900321505.1 uncultured Eubacteriales bacterium | reverse complement strand
TCTCGCAGCACATTGCACACGTAGTGTGCGTGCTGCGAATCATCAGCTGGGGGCAAAATACCTTTTGACCCCAGCATCATCTATATTGATCGTTGCGTTCATGCTTCCTGTCCGGTAACCGCACATATCAAGAGTAACAAAAAGAAATCCTGTCTCCCGGAATTTCCTGAAAACCTTCTCCCGGATCTCATTTCCGGCAAGACGCGGTATATCTTCCGGCGGAACCTCTATCCTGGCGATATTTCCATGCATACGTACACGTTCCTCCGGGAAACCAAGATCTATCAGAAACTGCTCCGCCTGTTCCACCATTCTGAGCTTTTTCTCTGTGATCTCTTCTCCGTATACAAATCTGGATGCAAGACAGGCATATGCAGGTTTATTCCAGGTCGGCAGACCTAATGCTTTTGAAATGGTCCTGATCTCGGCTTTACTGAGCTTAACTTCTCTCAACGGGCTTTTTACGGACAGCTCTTCCACTGCCCTCAGTCCCGGCCGGTAATCGCCGGTATCATCCATATTCGAGCCTTCAGCCACATATGATATCCCGTTTTCTTCAGCTATCCTTTTTATTTCCCTGAAGATCCCGAGCTTGCAGAAATAGCATCTGTCAGGACTGTTGTTCCGGAACCATTCTTCCTTAAGCTGATCTGTATTGCAGATGACCTGGCGTATGCCGTGTTTCCGGCAGAATGCACTCGCCTCATTTATCTCACGTTCGGGTATATATGCATCGTTACCGGTTACGGCGATCACCTTATCTCCCAGTACTTCATGGGCTGTATAAAGCAGGAAGGAGGAGTCGACTCCTCCTGAAAATCCTGCTGCAAGAGATCCCAGTTCCCTGATATATGCTTCAAGTGCTTCATATTTCACACGTAATTCATCAGGAATTGAAACCGGTGTTCTGATCATAACAGCTCCTTTATAATCTTTGCATTAAAGCTTTTCACAGCAGCTCTGCTGCTGTCTCAGATATTGTCTGCACCACCAGGGCCAGCGTATCCTCCACAGTATCAGTCAGCTTATCTCCCTTTATCGTCGGAACGATAGGGACAGTAGCCGTGAAAAGAAGTCTTTTAAGCTGAGTTTCGTCATCCGAAAGCTCAGTCCCGTATCCGCCGATGGGCAGTGTGGCATTCAGCTCGGATACCTTACGGCAGTAATCATTTATCTCCTCAATACCGATGCCTGACAGATCCCGTATCTCCGTCCTCATATTACAGAAGGAGACCTGCCCCATCCGTTCCTCCTGGGGAAAGAAGCAGATATCCGTAAAAAGCTCCGTTCCTTCAGGTGCTCCGGGAAGAAATACCGTAAGCATCGTTATATCTCCGGAATCCTCTATCTTAGCCGCCACCTTCCTCTCATTCAGCCTGTCGCACAGACTGATCAGGGCATTTTTCTGTTCCTTAATAAGCTCTTCCATAATCAATCCCTTTCTTCTATCAACCAAGCAGCTTAGCAGCGATCATCTGCGGAGTAGGATATCTTTCATCTCCTGCATTCTTCGGGAAGACAACCCTGAGCCCAAGACTCTTAACCATCTGATAGCAGGCCATTGAAATGTTGGTCAGCGTATGATCATCATCATTTTCCTTTAACAGGGGCTTCTTAAAATCATCATCTACAAAGAAGAGTTTAGAATATATGAATTGAGCATAATTCTTCGCAATATGCTTGGAGAAAGCTGCATTGGATACATATCCGAGTTCTGCCATCATTTCCTCCCGTATGCGCTTCTTTGCATTGGCTTTTTCTTCCTTACTCAGCTTTGAATAGTTCGGGATGGAATTCTCTGTCATTTTATCCAGCTGAAGGAATTCATCCACCATTGCAGAAAGCTCCAGCATTCTGCTTGTTTTCTGGTATGCTTTCATGATCACGGCATCCAGCACGGAAGCGCCGGCATATGCCACTGCACCGATAGGACCGCCCAGAAGAGTTGCCACGATACCGGCGCCGCTTACCACGAAGGAATTTGCAGTCTCAACGGCTGCTCTTATCTTATTCCGTCTGTCTATCTTCAGGATATTATCTGCATAAGTGGCATCGTCGCCGCGAAGTACATCATTTTTTTTAAGCTCATGGACCCTGTAGGCTGCCACACCATGATGGATGGCACGCTTGGTCTGAATTGCAGCGTCAACAACATCCACTCCCATCTTTATACCATTGACCGCAACAGTCGCATAGGAAACCGCACTTGCAGCAATATCGATATTATCCTTCATGGTCTGGGCAACCTCAAGTGCGCCCTTGGCAGCCTTATGGGCGGCAACTATTCCGGCAGATGCAAGTCCGATCTGATAACCTCCCGCAACCACACCCCAGGCGGAAGCACCGAGTGATCTTGTTGATTTTGAGATCATATTGACTATGTCAAGCCTTGCCATGCTTGAACCGTTATCATGAACGGCAGTGATCACTTTGGCAGCTCCCATAAGGCCGCCGATAAATCCGATCACGCCTGACATGGAAAGAAATGCTCCGGATGCTATTCCTAAAGAAGCAGGAGCATTACCTCCGTTAAATATCGATACGACCTTATCGGTCTTTGAAAGCAGCATGGTGCTCTGTGAACCGGCAAAGATTGCTGTTCCGGCTATTTTCTTTACCTTACTGTCTCCGGCAGGTTTTGTTTTGATCTCATTACCTATAGTTTCTTCAGCATTTGAGTCCTGCTGAGGATCGTCACCTTCTCCTTCTCCTTCGGCAGCTTCACGTATACCTTTAACGGTATCAAAAAGATCTTTGTCGAGATTTTCCAGCTTCTCTATCTCCAGCTTTGCGGCTTCACTGAGCTTTTTTGCCTCTGCCCTTTTTGAATCCTTATGAAATATGGATTTATCCGCTTCCATCATTGCACTTTTACATTTTTCCAGTGCATTTATGGTATTAAGCAGCTGCTGATTTCTCTTTGTTTCTATATCTGTAAGAACAAACAGTGCATCGTCAGGCTCCTCGAGGGTCTTTTCAGCTGTTTCCATGGAATCAACCACTTCGGAAGTCTTCACGCCGCTGAGCTTTGCAAAGGAGTCCCTGACAGCCTTCACATCTGCATGGCCAAGATATTCTATGGCTGATTCAAGCTTCTCCCAGCGCATATTTGTGATAAAACTCATGAAACGCTGTCTTTTGCTTCCTGCCCATAAAGAATCCGGGAACTTGCTCATCCTGCTTGCAAAGATCATGGGATTGGGGACATATCCGATCTGGGTATAAGCTATATCCGCAGCTGAAGGCGTACCTTCTCTCCTGTTCTCTATCAGACCGTACATAAGCAGACGGTCACGAAGAGGCAGCTTAAGTATCCTGTCTACAAAGGCCAAATTGCCGCCGGAGGTCTCAGCATGTTCAATGATATAGCGGTCCACCGCCTCTATTCCGGCTATCTGCTCATCGCTCAGATTAGCGTCCAGAGAGTCATCAGGCTCGTCAGCCTTGCTTCTGTCTATCTCATGGGTACGATAGCGGATATCTTCCAACATCTCCTGCCGGTCCTGTTGTATATCCGTGATCTCCATTTCGCGTAAAAGCTCTAACTTAGCCTGTTGATCACCGTTGCCTGCATAAAGATCATAGAAACGGGTGATACGATCCAGAAGATTCTCTATCTCCTGGTGACGGCTTGAAGGCTCAAGAGTGGTGAAATACTCCTCCTTATACATGGCAACTGCCATCTCGTAGGGTTTGGCCAGTCTGTAGAGTCTCTGAGCCTTTTCCTCCGCGGTAAGCAGGGGATTATTATTAAATGCAGCCTTTGCATTCCGGAAAACCTTAAGAAAGTTCTTACCGTCCTTAGCCGCCTTTTGCTGCTCCTCCTTTGTCACATGGGTATGAAGGATCTCCTCAAGGCTTTTTTCCTCGCTCATGAGATTCTTTTTTGTGTACTCATCCAGTTTTAGAGATTTCAGAACGCGTAACTTCTGTTCCCTGGAAGAACTGAAAAGAGTTTCGGGGATATCGAGCTGCCTTTTCTTTTCTTCTCTTTTCTGCGTGATCTTTTCCTTTTCCTGCATCCTCTCAAATCCGCTTTTTTCGAAATGCAGTACTTCAAAATCAAACATGGCATCAAGCATATCGCGCCGTTTTTCCTGAAGTTGAGCTGGGGTAAGATCATCCTCAGTATAATTTCTGATTCTTGTGGTAATAATATCCGTCAGACTCTTTGTAGCTTTCGCGTCAAATAGTCTTTCTTCAGGACCGATACCGTCTATAGCCTGCTCTTTGTCAGCAAAAAACATCTCACGGAAAAGAGTTGTGTTTGTACCCTTCAGTGCAGTATCTGTCCGGTAAACTGTTTCGTTGATTTTTCTGGTTTTTTCTATTTCACCCGGCATATTTTGCTCTCCTTACGATCTCTCAAAAAGACATTTCACATATTCCTGGACAAGATATTCCTTCTCCGGAGGGTTGAACATCTGGGAAAGGCCATGATAGGCGGAGTCATCCTTAAGATATATGCACAGCTGCATTTCTTCATAGGAAAGCTGCTTCTTTGCCTCCTCTGCCACAGCATGGAGCAGGGGAAGGAACATCCCCATCTTCCTGGCCTTATCTTCCAGCCAGATTTCCTTTATGCAAACAGTGTTTTCCTCAAGGATACATGCTGATGCGGCGCCGTAAAGTGAACCCTTATCCATCAGGAAACAGGAAAGCTCGGCATCCTCCTCGGTAATACGTATCGGAAGCCTTAATACCAGTTTTTTATCGATATCACCTAAATGCAGGATAGGCGGAAGTAGGGCCTTTTTCCTTTCAAGCAGCTGAAATGCACCGGGGTCCAGCATGTCATTGTACTGATAAAGCATACACCTGCCGGTAAGAGACAAAGGAATAAATCCTCTTGTCTTAAAGAAATGCAGGTATTCCTCAGCTGTATCCGGAACCGTAAGTACCTTTACAAGAATATCTGCGATATTCTTCTTTTTGAGCACATCTTCAGCAAGGGAAAGCAGTTCTGTTGCAGTTCCTTTTTCACGGTATGACTCTGCGGTATAAAGATAATCCAGCCATACCTCCCTGCCTGTGTTATAAGGATGGGAAAAGACTGCATAGGCAACCATTTTATCATCTTCAAAGCCGCCTAAGAACATGGTGTCCTGCTTTTCATCCATAAGCTTTTCCGCAACATAAGAAGGAGAGGTTTCGTTAAGAAGCTCTTCATCCGGGAGCAGTTCGTAACAGATCATAGTTCGCTCCTTCCTGCATAATATGCATATTGCGCTGCATATCCTGAAGCAAGTCCGAGTGCCAGTGTTATGCAGGTATTGGCTTCGGACAGGATATCCTCATCGGAAAGCCCCTGAACCAGAGGTATCTGCAGCATGTATATCACTGCATTTTCCTCAGGATCATAAGAAAAGCAGCCTATAGGTATCTGTGAATTAACAACCGCAAGCTCAGTACACATGGGGCCGACATTTTCGGGAAGAACCTGCGGAACTACCGTTATCCGGCAGGCAAAGCCCTGAGGCTCTTCTTCACCGTAGAAATAATATTCCCCCTGTCCGGTATTGGAAGCACTTCCGAATCCGATCATAAGTGTTGTACGGATATCCACCTCCAAACCGGTTTCTTCTTTAGTCAGGAGCACGGATTCATTCATATCTCCCAACTCCAGCTGATTCAGCAACTTTCTGATCCTCATAACCTCTCCTTTTCACTTTTTTTCATATATGTCAGCCAATAATATACGATAATAGTTTCTGCAAAAAATCTCTTAACAGTCATTCTATCAATTTTTCTCATTTTTGTCAGCCAGTCAAATCTCTTTTTTTTGCCACTCATCACCCTATGTTTCACACATATAATGATGCTGGGGTCAAAAGGTATTTTGCCCCCAGCTGATGATTCGCAGCACGCACACTACGTGTGCAATGTGCTGCGAGAATACTCACGGCTCCCGTCATTTTGCTGTGCAAAATGACTACGCCATTCGTGTTCGGCGGGTCAAGTAAGGTCTCGTGCGATTGCGCAAG
>ONWK01000210.1 GCA_900321505.1 uncultured Eubacteriales bacterium | reverse complement strand
TGCAACAGCCTTCATCTCAGCGGGAACCGCAGCGTAATCCGGCGTAAGATCCGCATGGGAGCCCTTTGTGTCTGTGATGCAAAGAGAGAATCCGGCGGCTGAAAGGTCAAAGTCAATACGCTCGATCTTCGGATCATTGGGATCCGCAAAATTCATATGACAGAGGCTTCCGACGGAACAGGCCATCTGGTCCATAAGACCGCAGGGCTTGCCGAAATACACATTTTCCGCATACTGGCCAATCTTTGCGATGGTTACTGCATCGCAGTTCATTTCATTATATAATCCCGATAAAATAGTCCCAATAAGTGTTTCAAAAGCGGCTGAGGAGGAGAGACCCGAACCGCCGAGAACATCGCTGGTGATATAGGCGTCAAAGCCGCCTGTGCTGTAGCCCCGGTCCTTCATCCCGGCCAGCATACCTCTTATAAGTCCGGCAGTGGTCCCTTCCTCTTCCGGAAGGGGAGACATTTCATCGCTGATGGAAAGCGTGATCATGGGGTATCCTTCGGACAGAACACGTACTGATGCGTCATCTCTCGGTGCCGCTACGGCGATGGCATCATCGTTTATGGATGCGGCAAGTACTTCCCCATGCTGGTGGTCGGTATGATTTCCGCCTACCTCTGTACGGCCCGGTGCGCTGTATATCTCAACCGCCGCGTCTCCGAAATGCCCGCGGAAGCTGTCCAGGGCCTTGATGTAACGGTCCTTCTGGGCAGAGGCCTTTGCGGGATCCAGATATATATCCAGGAATTTAGCTTCCATTTCTCCGGAAATGAGAAGCGCTTTTATATCGTCGATCTTTTTCATCAGAATTCCTCCGTTGGTCTTTGTAAACGATTCCACGTTTTGAATGATATATAACATAGAAATTAACGGGTGTAAAGCGTTTTCTTTTTGTACAGATATTCATGGTTTCTGTGGTGTTTTTCCCTGGATTATGGTAAACTAGACTTAACTATATGCTCTTGAAAATAATGATGGAAAGGGGGGAGGATCATGAATGTTGAGATGCAATGCTGCGGCCTGATACTTGATATACTGCTCATATATTTCTATCTGCGGCACGAGACTGTCGGACTGTACAGCGAGAGAATTTTCAGGGTCTCCCTCGTTGTGAATACCGTATGTATCTGTCTGGATATACTTTCCGTCTTTGCGATCATGCTGTCCGGAACCCTTCCGGAGGTCGTTATAGATATAGCATGCAAGATTTATCTTGTGTCACTGCTTACATCGGCGGTTCTGGGCTTTATGTATACATATAATGATGTGCCCCATCTCAGGGAGGATGAGACATTTACGAGGATCACAAAGATCGTATATTTCCTCGGAGTATTCTTCATAATGGTCCTTCCCGTAACCTATTACAGGGATGGGCGCATAGTGTACAGCAGCGGACTTTCGGCATACGCCACCTTCATTTTTGCACCGCTCTTTATTGTCGGAGCGCTGGTGCTTACCTTCATAGAAGGAAAGGTAATGAACATTCACCGGAAAAACGCCGTACGTGCATGGATGTCCCTGGAGATACTTGCTGCAACACTCCAGTTTATATTCCCGCAGCTTCTGCTGGTGGGATTTGGCTCTGCGGTAGGCCTTTTCATCATGTATTCCGAGCTGGAAAGCCCGGAGGTTTATCTGGACCGTGCGACCGGCGTCTTCTCCTACGATACTCTGATGATATACCTGAAGCAGCTCTATGCCGACGGTCAGAAATTTACAGGCATCATGGTATGCACGGATGATGAGTGGCATATGGAAGGAGAGACAGAGCAGGGCATCCTTCTTGAGATAAGCGAGTTCCTGCATTCATTTCCGAAGGCCAAGCTGTTCCGCTGTACCGGAAATGATTTTATGCTGATCTATTCTGATAAGCTTTCCGAGCATAATGAAATGGAAAGTATGCTGAATCTGGATGTGATAAAGACCCGTTTCCGGGAACCCTTCAGGAATAATATACTGATCAATGCACAGTTCCTGTATATACCCGATACACATATCGCAACCAGCTATGATGAATACCTTGAGATCTGCCGTATATACAAAGGGGAGCTGATGGTCGGAGAGGTCAGCAGAGTGCTGGATGAGAGCGCGGGAGCCCATATCCGGGAACAGAGGCAGGTCAAGGCGGAGATAACGAAGGCTCTGGCGGAAGACAGGCTTGAGGTTTATTTTCAGCCGATCTATTCGATACACAGGGAAAGGTTTGTTTCCGCGGAGGCGCTGGCCAGGATCATTACAACAGAAGGAAAGCTTCTGATGCCGGGTAAATTTATCCCGGTGGCGGAGGAGTACGGACTCATAAGCCAGATCGGTGAGAGGGTTTTCGAGCTTACCTGCCGGTTCTTCAGGGAAGAGAGAATGGTTGAGCGCGGTATTGATTATTTCGAGGTTAATCTCTCCGTGGCACAGTGTGAAAATGCGCGGCTTCACGAGGTTTACCAGCGTATCATGGATAAGGAGAACATCAGTCCCGA
>ONWK01000340.1 GCA_900321505.1 uncultured Eubacteriales bacterium | reverse complement strand
TCCGGAGAATGGCGGGAGACCTGGTTCCGTGGGGAGAGGATAGACAATCCCAATACCCATGGCACCGGCTGTACTCTATCCTCGGCTATCGCGTCACGTCTTGCCATGGGTGAGGAGCTGGCTGTAGCCATCAGGGGGGCAAAGGATTATCTGACAGGCGCGCTTGCAGCAGGTCTGGATCTGGGCAAAGGGTGCGGTCCTCTGGATCATGGGTATATGATCCTTCCTCCGGAGGGAGAACTTCTTTATACATAAGACGAAGACTTTTTCGTTGTCACAAAAGTACATAACCCGCATGGTATTTTTGGCAATTCTGCGACATTACGTTATGAATTGAAATATGATATAATTATATTCGTGAGTGCATCCCGGGAAATGATTGTTCGCCGAATGCATTCTTACCGGAGCTGTTGACAGAGGCGCTGAGGATGAAGGGGTTGTGTGCATGTTTGAAGTGGGCGACTTTGTAGTTTACGGAAGTAATGGAGTATGCAGGATTACGGAGGTTGGACCGATTGACTGTCCCGGAGTGGATCAGTCGAAGATCTATTATACCATGACGCCCTGTTATATCCGTGACAGCTCTATTTTCACGCCTGTTGATAACAATCGTGTTGTGATCCGCAAGGTAATGTCTGAAGAGGAAGCAAAAGAGTTCCTTGGACAGCTGGGGCAGATCAAGACCATGCCGGTAAAGGAAGAGAAAAAAAGAGAGGCTCTCTATAAGGAGACACTTCTGACCTGCGAGCCGGAAAAGATCGTCAGTCTGCTTAAGACGATCCATAAGAGGATGCAGGAACGTCTTTCGGAAGGCAAGAAGGTTACCAGCTCGGATGCCAAGTATTATCATATTGCCGAAGACAGTCTGTACGGGGAGCTTGCGATCTCCCTCGGAATGGCAAAGGACGAGGTTGGGTCCTATGTTCAGGAGCAGATGAAACTGGCCGCATCCTGAGATTAAGAGAAAAGATTTGAAATCATTGAGGAAAGCCGGAGTGTATTCCGGCTTCTTCTGATTCAGGGGAAAAAGGGATGAAAAAGAATGAACTGTTTGAAATGACGATTGATGACATTACAAAGGACGGACAAGGTATCGGACATGCAGACGGATTGGCTGTCTTTGTGAAGGACACGGCACCGCAGGAACGGATCCGTTGCCGCATTATCAAAGAAAAGAAGAATCTGGCATATGGCAGATTAGAGGAGATTCTGGAGCCCTCTCCTTTTCGGGTGGAACGATTCTGTCCGAAGGCGCGCAGCTGCGGAGGGTGCACCCTGCAGCATATTTCCTATAAAAAGCAATTGGAGCTGAAGCAGAGGCATGTGGAAAACTGTCTTTCACGGATCGGCGGAGTCAGTGATGTGGCGGAAAGGATGGAGCCCATCATCGGGATGGAGACACCGCTTCATTTCCGAAATAAGATGCAGTTTCCCGTCGGAACAGATAAGGAAGGACAGCCCTCGCTTGGATTTTATGCAGGTCATACCCATTCGCTGATCGCGTTGGATGACTGCCCTACGGGACATCCGGTGAACCGCCTGCTGATGAAGGCGTTCAGGGAGTACCTGACTGAAGAGAAGATTTCTATTTACGATGAAACAACGCATACCGGATTGGTGCGGCATTTCTTGACCCGGGTCGGTTTCGGAACCGGAGAAGTCATGGCCTGTGTTGTGATCAACGGAGAGGAGCTTCCCCATTCGGAGAGACTGATTGAACTGCTTTCCGGGGCTGTGAAGCAGTATCAGACATTTTTCCGACTTGCGTCTGTATCCTGCTCGATCAATCGCGAGAGGACAAATCGTATTCTGGGAGATCACAGTATAACGATTTATGGAGAAACCTTCATTACAGACACTATCGGAAATCTTCGCTTTGAGATTGCTCCGGAATCCTTCTTCCAGGTGAATCCGGTTCAGACAGTCCGGCTGTATGGGAAGGCTCTGGAGTATGCAGGCCTCACGGGAGTGGAAACTGTTTGGGATATGTACTGCGGAATCGGAAGCATTTCTCTCTTCCTTGCACAGAAAGCGAAGAAGGTTTATGGCGTGGAGATCGTACCTCAGGCTATTGAGAATGCAAAAAGAAATGCTTCTTTGAACGGAATCGACAATGTGGTGTTTTTTACAGGAAAGGCGGAGGAGATCGTCCCCGAACTGTACAAACAGGATCCGGAGCAGTATCGCGCTGATGTTGTCGTTGTTGATCCGCCGCGAAAGGGGTGTGATCAAAGGCTTCTTGATACGATTCTTTCCATGGCTCCGAAGAAGCTGGTCTATGTCTCCTGTGACCCCTCGACTCTGGCTCGAGATGTGGCATTTCTTACCGACGGTGGCTATTATATGGAGAAGGCTGTACCGGTGGATATGTTTCCACATTCTATGCACGTCGAGACTGTCTGTCTACTAACACATAAAGGGTAAAAAGAGCCTCAGAAGGCTTGAAATCAAGGGGGCTCCGTCACCGGGAGCGT
>ONWK01000208.1 GCA_900321505.1 uncultured Eubacteriales bacterium | reverse complement strand
TTGCTCTTACTTCTTGGTCTTTATGGTTTTGACTTTTGACCACTTGGAATAGTACTTCTTCCCCTTGATGGTCTTGTAGGTGCGGATTTTGACGTAATACTTCTTTCCGCCCTTCAGCTTTTTGACCTTCTTTGATACTTTCTTGTATCCCTTAACAGTCACAGTCTTCTTGTTCTTAGTGAACTGCTTATCAGTAGCAAGCTGGATCTGATATCCCGTAATGCGAGACTTCGACATCTTTGCAGCCTGCTTCTTCCACTTCACTGTAATGGCCTTCTTTGCCTTCTTAGGTTTCTTCAGACTCGTTCCCTTTGGGTTGATCTTATATGTTGCCTTAGTAGTTCCGGTGTAATTACCTTTACCTGTGATCGTAACAGTATATGAGCCTACATTCTTCGATGATGTGTTGGACCATTTAACTGTATAGTCCGTACCTGATTTCAGAGCTTTACCGTTGATGGTTTTAATGCTTGGCTTGCGAACCTTGCCGTTATATGCAAACGACGAAGCAGACAGAACGACCTTTGCATTTGCGATGCTGACAGGTTTTGCCGGGCGGGCACCGATCTTGCCGCTTGTCTTTATAATGCTGTATTTACCGACATTATCAAATTCAAGGTCCTCATGGAAAGCTTCTCTCGCACGCACCTTCACCTGATATTTTTTGCCATTTGTAAGCCCTTTGAGCACCAGCTTGTTCGAATCGGAACTGAATACTTTTGTCTTCCATGCAGTTGTGCCTGCAGCACGGTAGCTGACGATGTATGCTTTCACGCCCGATGCTTTCTGATCCCTGACAGTCACAGTCAGGCTCTTATTCCCGTCTGACAGTCCGGTAATAACTGACCTTGCCGGAGAGATGAAGAATTCTATTTCCTGTTCACCTGTATAGATCTCATCATCAGGCTTCGCGGTTACTTTGATCTTAGCTTTTCCGCACTTAATATTATTGATCCCTTTAATGGTATAATGCTGCTTATCCACGACCCCTTCCGCCGGATCTGTGACAACAAAATCCGGTACCAGAGGCTTACCGTTATACACGTGTGACTCACTGAATACCGTGTATTCGTATAGTTCTATTTTATTTACCGAAAGAGGGATGACCGTTGTTCCCGCGCCTTCTACGGTTACATACAGTTTAGCTTTGCCCACATTAAGCGCGGTCACAGTTGCTCTTGTGGGATTGGCCGGATCAGGCGTGATCTTAAAAATATCAGAACTGCCGTCTGACAGCTTCCATGTCGTGCTCTCAGGTTTTACTTTATAGCTGTCATGCCCTTTGAATGATAACCTCAGCACAGACCGGGAATTATTAAACAGATCGAGCTTTGTGTCCCCGTAAACTCTGATGCTGATGTCCGGCTGCAAACGGCAATAGCCCTTGATCGGGAAATTGTCATATGTCATCACATTCTGCAAATCACCGTATATTTTTTTGATGAAAGTTTTGTCGGAGTAGTCATTCCATTTTCCATCGGAATACATGTAGCTTTCCTTCTTGTTGACTACACCTTTGACCCAGGTATTGCAGCCCATTGCTTTGGAGAATATTTCATTCATAGCAACCGGCATATTTACCGCATACTTATCTCCGACGGTCTGTGTCTGGACGATCGAATAGTACTGACCTTTCTGTATAAGGACAGGTGAATCAAGCTGCTGCTTGTGGAATCCGCCGTACTTGTACTCTCCTGTTGCAGTTCCGACAAGAATTCCGTCTGTCGGATCTTCAAACCCATCAGGCAGAAGGTAGATCTCATTCAGGACTCTTGTTCCCGGAAATGAAGTCTGGCAAGACACGCCTTCCAGCAGCTGGCATTCACGTGCCTTGAACACGTTGGCCATTTTAGTTTCCTTATCTACATTGGCTCCCTCTACATCATTAGGAGGCATGAAGTCGTGCGCATCCACAAAGTATCCTTCATTTTCGGATTCATTATTCCTGTCAAATTCCAGTGCCTCAGGTGAATTCAGGGTCTTATCATAGTATGACAGCCAGAAATAACCGGTATGCTCACCGTTTTCATTCTCAATTCCCCATCCCGGTCCTTTGTAAGGGAATTCCTCTTCCTCAGAACCCCAGCTGTTCTTGACAAGCCAGGCTCCGTTTTCCGGAGGCCGGTGTCCTTTAATGAAATTTTCCTTAGGGTAATTATCATCCCATCCTACGATCGTAACAGCGTGATTCGCCGATTCATTTGCATCATATGTGTAATGAGCCCAGTTTGTGCTTATATACTGTCCGTCACCGGCCTCCTGGCTTGGCGAAGATGTATCTGCACAGAAACCGATCTGAACCGCACGATTCTCAGAGAGCATCTCCTTGATAGCCTCTGTTCCGGCAGGATTGTACTCATACTCACCAGTATCCTGATTGGTGTGAGCAGGTGAAGGAAGGATATATGATTCTTTCAGTACAAAAGTCTGCAGCTTTCTGTATTCTTCCGGCAGGGACCAGTCATCCTCATCGTCATAGCAATACGGCTCCAGATGGTCACCGACAGTCGCGAATTCTACTGAGCGGTCAGATCCCATATATTTCAGAGTAGGTTCTTCTGTTCCGTCATCCTCAACGACCGGGCCGACTCCTGATGCGAAGAGGTTGGTCGCCAGAAAGGTCATCCCCCCGTTGTTAAGCCTGTCAGCTACGGTCACGCCCTTATCCGCATGGGTCCCTTCCCCGTACTGAGGGTCATCAGGATCAGTGATCTCCTGAGCAACAAAATACACAAGATGCTTCTCTGAAAGATCCAGTGTATCTGCGGTATAATCACCTCTGACTTCAGGGTTCCCCAGAATACTGGTCTCCGCTGCAGCAATGGCTGCGAATCCCCAGCATGTACCGAACGGATTCTGAAATTTGACAGGTGTGACCAGCCCGGGGTCACGCAGATCCAGTTTTTCACCATAAGAAGAGGCCGATCTGCTCTTCAGAGATGCTTTGGGTGAGATATAATCAAAAGGATCATTGTAAGGATCCTGCACCTGAGAAGCTATCTCTTCCAGTGTATCATCTGATGCAGCAGACGATCCTGCAAGATCATCTGCATATATCGATGCAGGCAAGCCGGCAAGGATCATGATCACAGACAGAAACATCGCAATAAGTCTCTTTCTCATACTATTTTCCCCTTCATACAAAAGGCAGATGTTCACATCGCTGTGTCACCAGATCTATAAGTTATCAAAATGCAATTGAATTATATCATATATCGCATTGGATTTCCAAGGGTTTCATGGTGGAGCGTACGAGGCTCGAATTTACACGCTAATCCTGAACACGTTGAAATGAAAGGAGGACAGTACGCCATCACTTTCCATCCAACCACTCATCCAACCAGTGAGGTGCCCTACGCATAGTCATATATTGCATTCAAAGTCACAGACCCCCATTTCAAATGGGGGTTTGGTTTTAGGCGCTCTGCACCATAGTACTGGTTCCGCCAAAGGCGGGGTTCGCAATACATCATTCCCTGGTTGCTCCTCACGTGGAGCTTTTTTAGTATTGCTTATCTTCCATTCGATCGTTTTCTTCTTGATCCTGAATGTACTTCACTATTGTTTCTTCGTTCACATTGCCTACTGTCGTAACGTAGTACCCCCTCGCCCAGAAATGGTGATCTGCCTTTCTTGTTCTGAATTCGGGATGTCGGTCAAACAGCATCAATGCGCTTTTTCCCTTCAGATATGCCATGAATTCTGAAACGCTCAGTTTTGGAGGAATCGCCACATATAGTCTCATGACCTACCACCACTTACGCTAACGCTATCTTCGCCTTTGCCGCAGCTTCCCTTATCTCCTTTGTTAGCATTTTATTGTTCCTCCATCTTCGCAACCCCGCTTCCTCTTCTTCAATGCGTTGCCTTCATGGTCTGCAGCATTGATTATTACATCTATAATCGTAGAGCGTCAGAAGTACGTAGTGCTTATATATTACGATAATAACACAATATTTTGTGATCTCATAGATGCAACCATGCTTTGTCACCAAAGACAGTAATTATCTACCTCTTTATGTAACTAAAACTCGATTGCACTGGAGTTTTCTGTTTGCCCATATAGAAAAACGCCGCCAAGTTGGCGACGTTCATGTGTCCTTCTCCAATAACTACTGTTCTATTTTTCCATACAGTTATATACTGTGACTCCATTCATGCATGACAGAAGAGTATTATCCTTGTTCTTATCGTTAAGAACATTTACACAGAAACTCCAGTCATCAAAGCCCGCCTCATCTAATTCTTCTTTATAATTTCGAGATAATGTTTCTTCTGCTTCGACAAGGTTCTCCCATGCTGATCCATCTGATAAAAGCGCGGCTTCGGCAATTCCTTCACCTGTAATATCCATGCTAATCAGCTTGTCCGCTTTGCTTGTCCTGATATTTACGTCATAAGATTTATATAACTTATGAT
>ONWK01000018.1 GCA_900321505.1 uncultured Eubacteriales bacterium | reverse complement strand
TGGAGGATTTCCAGGTTCATCTGCTGGAAGAACACAGATTCAGGATGGATCCGGTAAGAACGGTATTTTACGGATTATGTGAGCAGTGTATTTGACATGAAGGAGGTTTTTTTACATGAAAAAGTTGATCTTATTGCTGGCAGCGGTTATGCTTATGGCAGGATGTCTTACGGCCTGCGGTTCAGACTCGAAGGAAACTGCTGCGGCGCAGGATACGTCAGCTTCAGGTACGGCGGACGGAAAAAAACAGCTGAAGATAGTTACAACGATCTTTCCTGAGTATGACTGGGTGAAGAGTATTCTCGGGAATAATCCGGTAGGAGCAGAGCTGAAGATGCTTCTGGATAACGGCGTGGATCTGCACAGCTACCAGCCTACAGCAGAGGATATATTGAAGATATCCACCTGTGACCTTTTCATCTATGTGGGCGGAGAGTCCGATAAATGGGTTGCTGACGCTCTTAAGGAAGCAACCAACAAGGATATGATAGTAATAAACCTGCTGGAGGTCCTGGGTGATTCCGTTAAGGAGGAAGAGCTTGTAGAGGGCATGGAAGGAGAGGAAGAGGAGGAAGAAGGAGAAGAAGGAGAAGAAGAGGGACCGGAGTATGATGAGCATGTGTGGCTCTCCGTTAAAAATGCCGAAATCTTTGTAAATGCCATTTCGGATGCCATTCAGAAGCTGGATGCGGATAATGCGGAAGCATATAAAAAGAGTACCTCAGAATATCTGGATAAGCTTAAGGCACTTGACGGAGAATACAGCAAGGCTGTTTCCGGGAGCAGTATAAAGACATTGCTCTTTGGTGACCGTTTCCCCTTCCGGTATCTGGTGGATGATTACGGGCTTTCATATTATGCAGCCTTTGTCGGCTGTTCGGCCGAGACGGAAGCCAGCTTTGAGACCATCATTTTCCTGGCTGAGAAGATAGATGAGCTGTCTCTCCATTCGGTTCTTACCATTGAGGGATCAAACCAGAGGATAGCCCAGACCATAGTTCAGAATACAAAGTCAAAGGATCAGAAGATCCTTTCCGTAAATTCCATGCAGTCCACAACCACAAGGGATGTTGAAGGCGGTGCCACATATCTGTCCATAATGGAGAAGAACCTTGAGGTACTGAAGGAGGCATTACAGTAGACTGAAGAAAAGAAAGGAGGCACATATGCCGTTACTTGCTGCATTTATGGTACCTCATCCGCCGATGATCGTGCCGAAGATAGGAAGAGGAAGCGAGAAACAGGTAGAAGAGACTACCCGTGCATATGAGGAGGTTGCAGGGCAGATCGCCGGACTGAAACCGGAGACGATCATTATTACAAGCCCACATACAACCCTGTATTCCGATTATTTTCATATATCACCCGGCTATCATGCCCGGGGCTCCTTCGAGAGGTTCGGTGTACCGGATGTGAAATTCGACGAGAGCTATGACGGCTCGCTGCGTGACCGGATACTGGAAAAATGCGCGAAAGAGGGTTTTCCTGCGGGAACCGAGGGAGAACGGGATGCCAGACTTGATCACGGGACCATGGTGCCTCTCTGGTTTATAAGACAGAAATACGACGGCTTTAAGATCATCCGTATCGGCCTTTCGGGATTTCCGCTGACGGATCATTATCATCTGGGTGAAATGATCCGTGAAGCGATAGATGAATCCGGAAGAAGAGTGGTTATAGTTGCAAGCGGGGATCTGTCACACAAGCTGCAGGAATACGGACCTTATGGCTTTGCAAAGGAAGGCCCGGAATATGACAGGCGTATCATGGATACCTGCGGAAGAGCAGCCTTCGGTGAGCTTTTTGATTATGATGAAGGCTTCTGCGATAAGGCGGCTGAATGCGGGCACAGATCCTTTGTGATAATGGCAGGTGCATTTGACGGAACAGCTGTAAGAGCGAAGGTTTATTCGCATCAGGATGTTACCGGCGTAGGCTATGGTATCTGCTCCTTCTATCCTGAAGGACCGGACGAGACGAGACATTTCCGCAGGGAGTGGCTCAGGAAGGCAGAGGAAGAGCTGGAGACCAAAAGGGCAGCGTCCGATGCCTATGTGCAGCTGGCCAGGAAGTCCCTTGAAAGCTATATTCTTTACAGGAAGACCATCGATGTGCCGGAAGGCCTTCCGGAGGAAATGCTGAAGGATAAGGCCGGCGCCTTTGTCTCCATCCATAAGGAGGGCAGACTCAGAGGCTGCATAGGAACGATACTTCCAACCGAGGATTGTGTTGCAAGGGAGATCATACAGAACGCGGTCAGCGCATCCACAAGGGATCCGCGCTTTGAACCAATTCGTCCGGATGAGCTGAAATGGCTTGATATAAATGTTGATGTTCTCGGTAAGCCTGAGGATATCGACTCCGAAGCCGAGCTGGATGTGAAGCGTTACGGAGTGATAGTAAGCTGCGGATCACGCCGCGGACTGCTGCTCCCCGATCTGGAGGGCGTAGATACGGTGGAAGAGCAGGTTGCGATAGCGAGAAAGAAGGGCGGGATCAGTCCTAAGGAAAAAGTAAGGCTGCAGCGCTTTGAAGTTATAAGACATAAATAAGATCAGGAAACCATCCGGGAAACCGGGTGGTTTTTGCGTGATAAGGGTCCGATTGTGACTAAAGTCATATTGAGTTTGTATCTTTTTTCACTACAAAGAAAAGAGGGAACCTGATATCTTATGATCAGATAAGAAATCCGAGACATTCAGAAATGGAGAAGATGGTATGGAAACAATTTTAAAAACAGTAGATCTTACGAAAAAGTATGATAACAAGCCGGTTGTGGACAACCTTAATATTGAGATCAAAAAAGGCGAGGTGTTCGGGCTTCTGGGACCGAACGGCGCAGGCAAAAGCACAACGATGAATATGATCTGCAATATCGTGAAGCCGGATTTCGGAACCGTTGAATTCATGGGAAAGGATTTCCGGAAGAATAAGAAGGAGCTGGGAAGCTGCCTGGGTTACATACCGCAGCACCTTGCAATCCACGGAAGCTTAAAGGCCTGGGAAAATGTAGAGCTCTTCACCTCGCTTTACGGTATAAAGGGCGATGAGCTGAAAGCCCGTATCGACGAGGCTCTGGAATATGTAGGCCTTTCAGAAAGAAGGAATGATTACGCGAAGAAGTTCTCGGGCGGTATGAAGCGTCGGCTTAACATAGCCTGCGCCATCGGCCATCATCCGGATCTGCTGATCTTCGACGAGCCTACGGTGGGCATCGATCCCCAGTCCAGGAATTTCAT
>ONWK01000197.1 GCA_900321505.1 uncultured Eubacteriales bacterium | reverse complement strand
GAGAAAAGTCCCGCGCCGCCTGACTGGAATGCAGGTTTTTCCTCGTAATCATAAATGCACAGGTTTACATAATCAGGACGGGTGGGTGTCTCTCCGGCACTGTCATAAAGCACTCCGAGCCTGTCTCTCTTCTCTTCCGGGACATAAAATGCTGTATCAGTCATTTCCAGCGGCTCGAAAATTTTCTTCTGCAGAAAATCCGAAAACTCCATACCGGATATTTCCTCGATTACTGCTCCGAGAACATCGGCGGATGCGCCGTACATCCAACGCTCGCCTGCCGGAAACATAAGTGGATTCTTCGCCGCGCTCTTTGCAAAGGCCCTGGTAGTCATGGAATTTCCGTCCCGGATGCTTTCATCCAGTCTTGCCCAGAGATCATTTGTCAAAGAAATGGCATCGGTGCCTTCCCCGGGATACGGTATGCCCGAGGTCATGTTAAGCAGATCCCTGATCCTTATGGACTGGCAGGGGATCTTTCTTCCTTCCCTGATGCAGAACGGCTTTTCAAATTCCGGAAGATATACCTCCAGCCTTTCCCCTATGTCCAGCAGGCCGCGCTCCATCAGCATCATACATGCCATACTCGTTGCCACCTTGGTCGCTGAATAGATCCTGCAGATGGTATCCTCGGTGAAAGGCTTCTTCTCCTCTACATTCGCATAACCCGCACTGTAGCTGAAAACCGGAATACCATGACGTGTGATGACCGCTGCGGCACCGTTTTCCTCTTTAGTTTCAATGAATCTGTCAATAACGGTTTTTGCTGTTTTGAATCTCATAACCCCTCCTTTTTCAGCACCTTAATTATTCATCGTCATATATTTCCGGACGCATTGCATCCGGTCCATAGCCCAGAATAAGTGTGCTTAAATAACTCGTAACTGTTCAGATACCTGCCCTCTTACACCGACAGCACGCCTCAATGATCCTCGGCGCAGCCCAGTAAATACTCTTCTGTAATTATGATGATCCCCAACATCATCAGAAACTCATATTCCCATACCGCCCCGAAGCTGACCTGCCATACCGCAAGCAGCAGAAGGATGATCTGAAATACACCGCAGGTTACCGTTCCCGCCAGTATTATCCTTACTGCCACCGACCTGCTTCCTCCGCCCGAAAAGCGGTAGAAACACATGGGCAGCAGCACTCCTATAAGAAATGCACTGAGCAGATATACCGATGCCACTATTGGCGATATAAAGAAGAGAAATGTTGTCACCGCCACCGTGATGATCCCGAAGCTTATACCCTTCAGCTTACGATTCCTGCGGCGCACCAGTTCCTCACGTTCACGGCGTTCCCAATAGTCCCAGGAGTCAAAGTTTTCTGCCTCGTCCCCTGCTATAAAATTATTCATTTCTGCCCCTTCAGCTGTTTTCACCGCTACAGTTCTTTCCGATGCTGCAGTTCTTTCCGCCGCCTTATTTCTTCCCTCAGTTTCCGCCTTGTCTGCATCAGCAGTCTTATCGCTCATCCGCTGCAGTATAAATCCCGCGATCACCGCCACCGCAGCGCAGCCGGCCATGGCAAGATAAAAGAACAGCCTGTTCTCCTCTCGCCGGAAAGCTACCAGCATAAATATCCCGAGACCGATCTCAGCCAGATATCTAAGCGATGTAAATATCAGATATACCGCCGGATTCCGTCCCGGTTCCGTCATCCCGGAAGCATCCGCCCCGATCCATACCGTTCTTTCCGTAAGCATCACCGCAAGGAGTATCAGCGCCGTCAGCACCACCTGCTTAGGAAGACCGTAATTGAAATACAGCTCCACCAGTACTGCTGAAGCCACTGTCACGACCACAAAGATCATAAGATCGAAGACCGCGACGGAAACCCCGCTTTTCCTCCCGTCCCGGATGCTTCCTCTTATTTCAATTTTCTTCAGGATGAAATGTGCCGATACGCAGAACAAAAGAAGCAGCACATTCCTGATGATCAGCGATTTGGAAAGATCATATTCCAATGCATGTGCCGCAACATCTCCCACGGAAAAAGCCGTAAGGACTTGAATCAATATATTAAAAATCCGAAGGATCCAGATCATTTCCGTTCACCGTCTGCCGCTGCGGTATACTGCGATCCCGAGCTTCTCCGGATCAACCGCCTTTCCCGCTATTGTATCAAAAACAGCGCAAAAAAACAACATCGCATGTGAAGCCCTGCCAAAAGAAAAAGGCCGAAAATCAACATTTTCAGCCTTTTCAGAATCTCGGAATGACAGGACTTGAACCTGCGACCTCTTGACCCCCAGTCAAGCGTTCTACCACCTGAACTACATCCCGGTATGCTGCATCTGTGTTCTCCGAACCCCTTTGGGATCCGTTATCCGCACGTGCCTTAATATACTACACCGAAAGAACACAGAATGCAAGCAAAATTTTTATTTTTTATCGGCATTTTTTGCAGCTTCGGCTGTCAGGATGCCGAGATCCGTCATTTTCTTCATGAAAAGTGAATCCGTGATATCACCTGCGAAGTACATATAACGGCTTGCGTCGCCCTTTGCGATATAGCCCTCTTCGATCACATTTCCGTTCTCATCCTCGGTTTCAACCGTAAAATATATGAAACTGTTCATGAGAAGAAGATCCGTTATAGTACAGTATCCTCTGGCTTCATCTCCCAGACGGATGTCGACGCCCGAGTGGTTGGCGAAGAACTCACCCCTGCCGCAAAGGCTTCCGGAAAGGACCTTAACCGGGACTCCCCTGATAACAACACTGATCGCGTCATCCTTTATCGTGCTTATAAAATCTACCACTGTCATGGAATCGATGTAGATCATTCCGTCATAGCAGGTAAGTCTGCGTGTGATGCCGTTCACCTCCATGACAAGTTCCGTATCATCATCTGTGGTCGCGTAAAGGAAGGAATCCAGATCTCTTGCGAAAATGTCCCATTTATATGCCGGACAAAGGAACTCTATGGTAATTGTCTCCTCATTTTCAGCAAATTTCGCACAGGTGTAAACCGACTGGCGTCCCTTGTCATCAAAACAGTAGACCTGATCCTGGGGAATGACCACCATAAGCTCATTGGTCTTCATGTAACCGTTATCATCAAAGTAATAATCATGGCCGTCGATGTTCATCCATGTGGATGTGGCATACCCGTCGCCGCTGAGATATTTCCAGCCGGCTCTGGTCTTCTCCCAGGTTCCGCCCACATGATTCGGATCATACTTTCCGTCCGAGCCTACCCAG
>ONWK01000378.1 GCA_900321505.1 uncultured Eubacteriales bacterium | reverse complement strand
TCCAAAAAAAGCTCCGAATACACAGTCAATAGCAACATCACTATTATACTTCAAAACCGGGTGCAAAGTCTACTAAAACTTAGTTCAGGTTCCGAAACGCCATCAGGCGTTTCGAGAACCTGGATTCCGACAAATCAGGGACAATTCCCGACATGTTGGAAACCGTCCCTGTTATTTACAGTACATTCAATTTTCTGCCCTCAGTCCAGGCCCTGAAATTATCAGCCACAACCTGTATCAGTCTGGTGCGCGCCTCCACGCTGGCCCAGGCCATGTGAGGCGTGATCATCATATTCGGTGCCTGAAGCAGCGGGTTATCGGGGAGCATCGGTTCCGAGGAGATAACGTCCGCCGCTGCCGCCGCGATCTTTCCGCTGCTCAGCGCGTCCGCAAGGTCCGCTTCATCCACAAGTCCGCCACGCGATACATTTATCAGGAACACGCCGTCCTTCATCTTTGCTATATTTCTGCGGCATATCATTTTTTCAGTCTTTTCATTCATCGGACAGTGCAGGGTAATGACATCGGCTCTTTCAAAGAGCTCGTCCATGGATACAAAATCCCTCATATCTCCCGCTGCCCGGTACTTTTCAGGATGGGCCGTATGCACAAGCGTCTTCATCCTGAAAGCATCCGCGATCTCCGCAACCCGTCTTCCGATATTACCGTAGCCCACTATGCCCAGCGTCTTTCCGGCAAGCTCGGTCACCGGCGCAAGCCAGTAGCAGAAGGTTTCGGAACGTATCCAGTCACCACTATGCACGCTCTTATCATGAAGGCTCATGCGGCTGGCGCATTCCAGGATAAAGCCCCAGGTAAGCTGAGTCACGGATTCGGTGCTGTAAGCCGGTACATTTGTAACCGTAACGCCGTGCCTTCCGGCCGCCTCAAGATCGATCACATTATATCCTGTAGCGCAGACGCCGATGTATTTCAGATTCGGACATCTTTCAAAGGCTTCTTCATCGAAAATGATCTTATTCGCAAAGACCACCTCGGCATCGCCTATATGCTCATATTTGTCCTTTTCCGTGGTATTCCTGTAGATCGTTGTTTCTATCAGATCCGTTATGGGTTTAAGCGAGATATCCCCCGCATTTACCGCGCCTTCTTCCAGATATACTGCCTTCATGGTTAATACCCTCCGGTCATTTACTTGTCCTTACAAGCACCCTTTTTATCAAAATGATACGTGGTTCCGTTGATCTTCACCGTACCGGTCACCATGATGCCGCTGCTCTGTTTGAAGTAATACCATTTACCCATGATCTTACGCCAGCCGTGGGCCATTTTACCGTTTTTCCCCAAATAGTACCAGTTGCCTCCGTCTTCCTTCCAGCCGGTGGCCATCTTTCCGTCTTCCTCAAAGAAATATGTCTGGCCGTCGATCGTCCACCATGAAGTCAGCATGCGTCCCTGACCATCGAAGCAGTACCATTTTCCATTAAGCTGCTTCCAGCCTTTCTGCATGACTCCGCTCATATTGAAGAAATACCAGTACCAGCCGATCTGCTTCCAGCCGGTAGCCATAGTTCCGTTTTCATCGAAATAATACATGTCTGCCCCGTTCAGGATAAACCATGTATTATTCAAATATGTATACGGATCGGTATAATATCTCCATACGCCATCCACCTTATTCCATCCGTCACGATAGAAAAGGCCTTTAAGATCATAATCCGTCTGTGAAACCTTATAGGGCAGCCTGGTTGCACTGTGATCCTTGTTCATGTTTTTTGAACCCACAAGGAAATAAGTATAGCTCAGGTTTGAACCGTCAGTAAAATTAGAGGTTCCGTAGATAAGCGGATCATCCCAGGTAACATCAATATAATACCATTTTCCGCCCAGCTTTACTTCATTCCACGCATGGCTCGATCCGCGGCTGTATCCCAGTACTATCTCACAGGGTATGCCCATTTCCTTCATGAAATTCCAGAAAAGCGTGCTGTAGCCGCTGCAGACAGCAACCTTATTATTCAGCGTGTCGGATGCGTTATGCTGTCTGTATGTTGTGTCATAACTGATATTTTTAACCATCCAGTCATGAATGGCCTTTACCTTCTCCAGATCGTTTTTACAGTTCTTCGTCTCTGTTTTGATGATCTGTCTGAGATATGCCTTATCCTTCTGCTTTACGTTCATAAAGGAAGGCTGCAGCGTCAGGCTTTCGGCAGCATCCGCCACGTCCGTACTGATCTGAATGGCTGCGAGCATCATCAATGCAGTAAGAAGAAAGGCAAAAAGCCTCCTTGCGAGCTTACCGGTTCTTTTCTTTTTTTCCATACATTTTTCCTTTCCTGCGGGGTCATTGGGCAACGATTCCAAGCCGTTCCGGAGCTGTCCGCTCCCGTTACTAAATCACCTCTACCTGGCACATACGCATTGTTGTCAGTGCAGCCTCATGGCTTTCCGGAGTAACTCCGGCGCAGCATGAGGAATCAACGGATACCCTGATCTCAGGGAAAAGTGCCTTGATGATCAGTGCATTTGATACCACACAGATATCCGTGCAGAGGCCGATAAGCTCCACCTCTTCAAAAGCATATTCTCCCCAGCCTGTATAGCCGAAGCTGGGCTTGTTGATGATCTCCGCGCCCTCAAACCAGAGGCCGTCCCGTATCTCCCATCCCGGTGTTTCCTCTATACAGTGAACAACCGGAAGATGCTTTCCCTCGTTGGTTTCAAGATAACCGTCATAATGGGTATCTCTGGTAAAGATCACCTCGTCGCCGTTCCTGCGGTATTCCCCGATCTTCTCTCTTACACGGTCCACGATGGCAACCGCCTCCTTTGTGCCGAGGCTCCCATCGATAAAGTCATTCTGCATATCAATAACTATGAGTGTTTTCATATTCGTTACAGCTCCTTTTCAATTCCGGTACGCTTCCTGCCTCCGGATCAGAATATCAGCCTCATGCCTCGTAATCCAGACATACCCTGGTCTTTGCATTGGGCCTTACCACACCGTCGGCTACCGCAACATGTGCGGGATGAACAGCGTAGCCCTTTAAGGATGCCTCATCTTCAAAGGATGAATCCAGCATCAGATCCGCATTGGAGGATGCAAGTCCCTCCGTAAATACATGAATCTCCAGCAGTCCCGGGATCTTGCCTGCCAGACCCTCAAGCCCTGCCTTTATCTCTGCCTTCACCTGTTTTTTTGCCTCTGCATCAAGCTCGTCCTTCAGCTGCCAGAGTATAACATGCTTTACCATTTTCCTTCCTCCTTATCAGTCTGCTCCTGTAAAATAACAGGGTACGCCGCATTTACGCCGGGATATCCGCCCTCCGGCGGCATTTATTTCCACCTGCGTCCTGATCCCTGTCATGCCCGGTAAAACCAAGTATAACAAAGATTAGTATACCATCCCGAGATCGATCATGGAAGAGATATATTGAAATAATCCGTTACAGCACCTGTATTTCCGATTTCTTCGCAATCTTCGATATTGCGGCATTGGGCCGGCCGTATCGCGCAAAAACAGCCACTCCCGCAAAAATACGGGGGGTGACTGTTCTTAGTTTTCTTTCGCTATAATATTAGCGTCCGATTTATAACTGAGGACCTGCTGCTACGAGAGCCTTGCCTGCCTCATTTGTCTCATACTTCTTGAAGTTCTTGATGAAACGTCCAGCAAGATCCTTTGCCTTCTCTTCCCACTCGGAAGCATCAGCATAGGTATCACGGGGATCAAGGATCTCTGTGGATACGCCGGGAAGCTCTGTAGGTACTTCGAAATCGAAGAAGGGGATCTTCTTGGTCGGTGCCTTCTTGATATCGCCGGAAAGGATCGCATCAATGATTCCACGGGTATCGGGAATGGAAATACGCTTTCCTGTTCCATTCCAGCCTGTATTTACAAGATATGCCTTAGCGCCGTTCTTCTGCATCTTCTTAACGAGCTCCTCGCCGTACTTGGTGGGGTGCAGCTCCAGGAATGCCTGGCCGAAGCAAGCGGAGAAGGTCGGTGTGGGCTCTGTGATACCACGCTCCGTACCTGCAAGCTTTGCTGTAAATCCTGACAGGAAATAGTACTGTGTCTGCTCCGGAGTAAGGATTGATACCGGAGGAAGAACTCCGAATGCATCTGCGGAAAGGAAGATAACATTCTCAGCATCCGGACCGGAAGAGATAACATTTACATTCTTTGCGATCTTCTCAATGTGATCGATAGGATAGGATACACGTGTATTTTCTGTAACGCTCTTGTCATTGAAATCGATCTTGCCTTCAGCATCTACGGTAACATTCTCAAGCAGTGCGTCACGCTTGATTGCATTGTAGATATCGGGCTCATTTTCCTTGGAAAGGTTGATAACCTTTGCGTAGCATCCGCCCTCGAAGTTGAAGACGCCGTTGTCATCCCAGCCGTGCTCGTCATCACCGATAAGAAGACGCTTGGGATCGGTTGAAAGTGTGGTCTTACCTGTTCCTGACAGACCGAAGAAGATAGCTGTGTGCTTACCTTCCATATCGGTATTTGCGGAGCAGTGCATGGAAGCGATGCCCTTCAGCGGCAGATAGTAGTTCATCATTGAGAACATACCCTTCTTCATCTCGCCGCCGTACCATGTGTTGATGATTACCTGCTCACGGCTTGTGATGTTGAATGCCGCGCATGTCTCACTGTTGAGTCCGAGCTCCTTGTAGTTCTCGATCTTTGCCTTGGAAGCGTTGTAGATAACGAAGTCAGGCTCAAAGTTCTCGAGTTCCTCCTCTGTAGGGATGATGAACATGTTCTTTACGAAGTGTGCCTGCCATGCAACTTCCATG
>ONWK01000329.1 GCA_900321505.1 uncultured Eubacteriales bacterium | reverse complement strand
AGAGAGAAAGGATACAAAATGGAAAGATACTTATTTACCTCGGAATCGGTAACGGAGGGACATCCCGATAAGATATGCGACCAGATCTCGGATGCCATACTTGATGAACTGCTCAGGCAGGATCCCAACAGCCGCGTGGCCTGTGAGACGGCAGTTACGACAGGACTTGTCCTGGTCATGGGCGAGATATCCACTGAGGGATATGTTGATATACAGAAGATCGTGCGGGAGACCGTACGGGAGATAGGCTATGACCGTGCGAAGTACGGCTTTGACTGTGATACCTGCGGCGTGATCGCAGCCATTGACGAGCAGTCCGCAGATATAGCCATGGGCGTTAACTGTGCGCTGGAAGCAAGGGAAAACAGTATGTCCGATGAGGAGCTTGAGGCTATCGGCGCCGGCGACCAGGGACTGATGTTCGGATATGCCACAACAGAAACTCCCGAGCTTATGCCGTATCCCATTTCCATGGCTCATAAGCTGGCTCTGCAGCTCACCAGAGTGAGAAAGAACGGTACACTTCCGTATCTCAGACCGGACGGCAAGACCCAGGTTACGGTTGAGTATGATGAGCATGGAAAGCCCTTCAGAATTGATGCTGTAGTCCTTTCCACACAGCACAGCGAGGATGTGACTCAGGAGCAGATACATGAGGATATCCGTAAATATGTTTTTGATCCTGTTCTGCCTGCGGAAATGCTGGATGAGAATACAAAATACTATATCAATCCCACAGGCCGTTTCGTTATCGGCGGACCTCAGGGAGATTCCGGTCTCACCGGCCGTAAGATAATCGTTGATACCTACGGCGGATATGCACGTCACGGCGGCGGAGCCTTTTCAGGAAAGGATCCCACAAAGGTGGATCGTTCCGCCTGCTATGCAGCAAGATATGTGGCGAAGAACATCGTGGCAGCGGGACTTGCGGAAAAATGCGAGCTTCAGCTGAGCTATGCCATAGGCGTGGCGCAGCCTACATCGGTCATGGTGGATACCTTCGGGACAGGAAAGCTTTCCGATCAGCGTATTACAGAGATAGTCCGTGAGAATTTCGACCTTCGTCCGGCGGGGATCATCAAAATGCTGGATCTCAGACGTCCCATCTATAAGCAGACTGCGGCTTACGGTCACTTCGGACGCACCGATATCGATGTACCCTGGGAGAAGACGGATATGGCTGAGAAGCTGAAGTCATATCTGTAGGAAAAGTATGTCACCCTTAGACCGCAAGGCCGAAGGATCCTGAGAGAAAAGGAATATTTACCATGAAAAATATGCTTAACTTTAAAAACTATACGGCTGAGGAGCTGCAGGCTATCCTTGACCTTGCCGCGGATATGAAGAAGGATCCCGGAAAGTATGCGCATTCGCTGGAGGGAAAGAAGCTTTATACTCTTTTTGAGAAGACATCCACCAGGACATTTCTTTCATTTACCACAGGCATTACCGAGATGGGCGGATCATATTTCAACCAGCTCTGGCGTGATTCCAATTTCGTTCTGGGAGAGCCTGTTTCCGAGATAAAGTATGTCTGCAGAAATGTTGATATCATCATGGCCCGTCTGATCAAGAACGAGACCGTTGAGCTTTTCGGCAGAAATGTATCGGTTCCCTTTATCAACGGCTGCGATAATTCCTATCATCCCTGCCAGATCCTTGCGGATATGCTCACCGTTATAGAGAAGTTCGGAACCCTTGATGTGAAGCTGATGTATATCGGCGCGAAGAATAATGTATTCAATTCTCTTGTGGAATTCTTCTCCAAGATGGGCAAGGGTACTTTGTACGGGCTTACTCCACTTACAAATG
Source organism: uncultured Eubacteriales bacterium (assembly GCA_900321505.1). Taxonomy (GTDB): domain Bacteria; phylum Bacillota; class Clostridia; order Lachnospirales; family Lachnospiraceae; genus Eubacterium_Q. The sequence goes on along the minus strand of ONWK01000329.1, from coordinate 540 downwards.
ATACCGTATGCGGAAAGGATTTCTATGATGCCGGCATAGCTTCCGGGCATTATGTTGATATCGATCCGTCCACATCCATGGATGATATTAAGGCACTGGTAAAGGAAATGGATGTTCTGTACACCGATACATGGCTGGATATGGAATTCTTCAACGATCCTGCTTATCAGGAACGTAAGGCGGAGCTGATGCGCATGATGATGCCCTATCAGCTGAATTCTGATTTTATCGGTGACAGCAAAGCCATAGTTTTCCATGACATGCCCATGCATGTCGGTTTTGAGATTTCCGAAGAGATCGAAAGAAAGCATATGGAGACTATACTGGATCAGGCCGAGAACCGTCGTCATGCTGAGAAGGCGGTTATGTATACTTTATTGAATTCGTAATTATTGCAGGTTCGCTCATCTTCCGGGCGGACCTGTTTTCTGAAGGAGGAGGAAAGTATGAAACATTTGATCGACCCTATGGATCTGACGGAGGAGGAGCTTTGGAGTATTTTAAGAAAAGCGCAGGACATCATGGCTCATCCGGAACAGT
>ONWK01000247.1 GCA_900321505.1 uncultured Eubacteriales bacterium | reverse complement strand
TCTGAATGGTTCAGGTCTGCTGGAATCAACAGCAACTCCCTATGTCTATAACGGTAAAATGTACATCGGTACCTTTGACAATGCCACAATGCTGGTTTCTCAGACTGTGATCAAGGCGTTGCTGAAGCTGTCCTCCTTAAAGAATATTTCGACAGGCGATGAAACGGGGCCCACGCTGGAGCAGATCTTTGCTCCCTTCTATGAGGCGCTTTCACATCCTCAGCATGTCTGGGTTATGGATAAAAATGAGAAGATCACTGCGGTAGATGAGGCAAATGAGCTTCTGGAAGGAACGACCGTTGATTATGTATGGCGTTTTGCGGAGTATGAAGGAAAGCTGTATACGGGAACTTTTGATGCGGCCTCTTCATATGTGTATTTCCTTGACTACAGCATGGATCGTGCCTTTAAATTGCTGAAGGAAAATGTAAAGGAACTGCCTGAGCATCTCCGGGAGCTGACGGAAGGAACCTTCTCGGCAAAACTGAAGGAGCTTCTTCCCGACCATAACTCGATGCTGGGCGCGACTGCGCTGCGTGCGGCTGACAGCGCTGAGAATTTCATTCAGGGTAAAGCTACGGTTGAAGAGCTTCTTTCTGATATGACGGAGATTGAGAAGCTCAAAGATACGGACTGGAAGGCTTTTCTTCAGGCGGCGCTTGATGCGATCGAGGAAGAAGCAAAGGAATTAAAGGAAAAAGCAGAGGCGCTTATATCGAATGCCACAGAGAAAGCCGCTGAGATCATAGCTGCAGCTAAGGGTTTGAGCCGCGCGGCTATACAGAAGGCCAGAGAAAAGGCTGAGGAGTTCATTCAGGAAGCAAAAGAAAAAGCTGCTGCGATCATATCAGAGACGACGGCAAGGGTTGTTACGCTTTATCAGGAAGTAAAGGATAAGATCGCTAAAGCGAAAGAAATGATACAATGGCTTCTGAAATATTTCGATGTTGATGGACTTATATACTGGGCAAAGGCAAGAGCACTGGTAAAGAAAGCAGATAAGGGTTTTGATCTTTTTGTGACCGATGACGGCACTGACTGGGAACGAATCACAGATGACGGACTTGGTGATCCCTATAATTACGGGGCAAGAACATTTACGATCTGCAATAATGAGCTTTATATCGGAACGGCAAATCCTTACTATGGAGCTCAGCTGTGGAAGCTGACCGATAATACTGAGCTTCCGTGCGCGAAGATCATTGAAAAACCGAAAGCGCTGGATCCGGTTTATAACGGTAAGGCAAATAAACTCGTTACAGCGGGTTCCTGCGAAGGAGGAACACTCTTCTATGCCATTGGTGACAGTAAGAGAAAAGCGCCGGAAACAGGGTGGAGTACATCCGTGCCTACGGCTGTGAAAACAGGCACTTATTATGTATGGTATATGGTGGTCGGGGATAGAAAGCATGAGGATACGGAGCCAAAGTGCGTGACCTCAGAGATATTACCCGGTAAAGAGGAAAAGAAGGAAGATAAGAAGGACGATAAAAAAGGAGATGATAAAAAGCCTGATACCGGAACTGTAAAGAATCAGTGGAAAAAGATCAACGGCAAGTGGTATTTCTTTGATAAGAACGGCAACCAGGAGAAGGATGCTTACAGAAACGGCTGGTATATTAAAGAGGACGGTACCTGGAACGGTGTAAAGAAAAAGGCTGAATGGAAGAAGAATTCCAAAGGCTGGTGGTACAGTCTGCCGGATGGCTCCTATCTGAAGAATACCTGGAAGAAGATCGACGGCAAGTGGTATTACTTTAAGGCAGACGGTTATATGGCTGCAAATGAATATATTGACGGATACTGGCTCAGTTCGAACGGTGCATGGACATATAAGCACCGGGCAAGATGGACGAAAACCACCAGAGGCTGGCGTTACAGTGATAAGACAGGATGGTATGCAAAGGGGGCGTCCTATACTATTGACGGCATAAGGTTTACCTTTAATAATAAGGGATACTGGGAGAAATAACGGTACATTTCTCCAAGAACCGGTAGTTCTGTCAGTCTATTTACAAGGGAGGAAAAATATATGAATATTGATCAGGTGGCGTTCGGACAGGTTGCAACTACGCTTGCAAAACACTTTGACAGCATGTATTACGTGGATATAGAAACTGACAGCTTTATTGAATTCTTTCATTCGGAAATGCTGAATTATCTGAAGCTTCCCGAGCAGGGAGAGGATTTCTTCGGATTTCTGGCTGATCAGGCAAGAAGGGTCGTACATCCTGACGACTTTGAATATATTCTGAATCTGATCAACAAGGAAGCGCTTTTGAAAAAGCTGAGGGAGAATACCTCCAGCATTGCGGTGTGCAGATTCGTGATGGGCGGAAAGATCGTACACATATGCCATGTCAGCATTCTGTGTGAGGATAATAAGCATATACTGGGCTGTATAAAGGATATTGAATCCGAGTTCCGGGATAGGGAAGAAGAGGAACAGATACTGAGATCCAGTGAACGTCTGGCAAGGCTTGATGAACTGACGGGAATAAAGAACAAGAATGCCTATTCGGAGCATGTTGATACCTTGAACGAGCTGATCAGCCGGAGGGACAAGAAGCTTGAATTCGGCGTGGTCATGTGTGACATAAATGATCTGAAGCTTATTAATGATTCAAGAGGACACAGCTTCGGAGATGAAGCCATACAGAAGGCATGCCGTATCATATGTGAGATATATGAGAACAGCGCGGTATACAGGATCGGAGGAGATGAATTTGCCGTGATCCTAACTGACGAGGATTACGAAAGGCGCTATGAACTGCTTGAAAAGCTCAGAAAAGAATCTGAAGATAATGCACGGCTTCGTTCCGGCCCAGCGGTCGCATGCGGGATGTCAGTATATCATTCAGGGGTTGATAAAAGCTTCAGCGAGGTTTTTGACCGTGCGGACGCCCGTATGTACGATAATAAAAAGGAACTTAAGTCAGAATCCCTGCTGAAAAAGATAGAAAGGCCGGAGGGGACTGACAGTACAATACCGGATGAAAGAAGACGGCAGCTTGACAGTCTTTTCGGAGCTTTATATACCACGGCGGGCGACGGATATGTATTTCTGACGGATCTGAGATATAATTTTTCCAGATGGTCGCTCTCACTGATCAATGACTTTGGTCTTCAGGCCGAGTATATGTATCATGTTGAAAAGATATGGGAGAAGCACATACATCCGGAGGATATGGAGAGATATCTGGAGGTGGTGGACGCTGTATTACATGGTAATTCAGTGCTTTATTCCATAAGCTATCGTGCCCGCAGAGCGGATGGAACATATGTGATCCTTAAGCCAAGGGGATTTGTCCTGAGTGACAGTGAAGGAGTCCCCGAGTATTTTGGCGGTATAATCATCCCGCAGTGAAGCCGCAAGAGAATAAACCTGAAAAGGAGGTCCGGTTCATTACGGAACGGGCCTCTTTTTTATGTATCAATCGGCAGAAGATACCACTATTTGTGAAATGCTTAAGCGCATCCACTATTTATGGATTCCTTTGGAACTATAAGGTGGTGATTTCACCCTGTCACATAATGACGTTGTGGAGATTCTGATCCCGACAGGAAAGGAAGTGACCATCGCGGAAGCGAACGAGGGATATA
>ONWK01000217.1 GCA_900321505.1 uncultured Eubacteriales bacterium | reverse complement strand
GGAAGCGATCTCGCCGCCGTTAACCAGACGATCGTTAGCTGCCTTGTTGTTTACAGCATCACCAGTTACGTTTGTGATTGCAACGCCGATATCGGGATCACATGTCAGCTCGTAAAGGATGAATGCGCAAAGGTCAGGATTGTTGGTGTTCTTACCAACTGATACATAAGTACCGCCCCAGTAATAAGGAGAAGGTCCTACGCAAGCGCCCCAGGAACCGTTGGTTGCACCGTTTCCGGTGAACACGCCGATCATCCACGGGCATGCGAAGTAGCAGAATACGTTTCCGCCGTCCTTCATGTTACCAGACCAGTCACCTTCCCACATGCCGCCCATGTTGGTGTAATCGCCATCAGCAAGCTTCTTAGCGGTCTCGATGTACTGTGTGATTGTTGAATCGGGCTTGAATGTCTCAGAACCATCAGCTGCTACAGTTACCCAAGGCTCTGTATGAGCGTTGATGATTGCATAGTAAACATCCTTAGGACCATTAACGATCTTGTAGCCCTTCTCCTTCAGTGCATCAGCTGCAGCGAAGAAGTCATCCCATGTAGCCAGCTTGGACTGGATCTCAGCCGGATCATCAGTTCCAAATACTTCCTTAGCGATAGCTCTGTTGTAGAATACAGAACCAGCTGTGGACTGCCATGTAACAGCCTTAAGCTGTCCATTGTATGTAGCATAGTCGATAGCATACTGATAAGAATTGCTCAGCATCTCATCTGTGAAACCAATGCTCTTAAGGTCAAGAGTCTTGGAGTCATCTTCTACATAATACTTAGCGGATCCGATATCAGCAGGGATAAGTGACGGATACTTGTCACCTGATGAAAGAGCTGTGTCGATAAGCTCAAGTGACTGCTCGGAAGCTACACCAAGGTTAATGTACTCTACATAATCCTTGTACTGCGGGTATGCATCAAGAACTACGTTCAGCTTCTTCTGGAAGTCATCATCCCATGAATAAGCATAGATCTTGTCTGCCTCTGTCCATGAAGATGTGTCAGGAGCTGCGATACCTGTTGTTGCAGGAGCATCTGTCTGAGCCTCTGTCGGAGCCTCTGTCGGAGCATCTGTCTGCGCCTCTGTCTGCTTCTCGGTTTCCTTCTCAGTAGCAGCTGTTGTAGCTGTCTCTGAGGATGCACTCGGTGCTGCTGTTGTGTCTTCTTTCTTGTCGCCACAAGCTACAAGGGACATACCCATAGCAAGTGTTAAAGAAAGAGCCAGTGCCTTTTTAAACTTCTTCACAAAAAAACCCTCCTTTAATTGTGGTTTGATCCGTTCCCGGTTCCTCTCTTCTGACTTCCCGTAGTCCGATTCCTGCCTGATCTTTTGGTTCTCTCCTCACAGCCTCCGCCTGCTTTCTCCTCCCATCATCAGATACCCGAGATATCTGACTCCAAAACTCGACTGCAAACTTCCACCGTTACGGACATCACCTCAGGATCAGATCATCCTCATTCCCGGAGGAGACTCCGATCAGTTCCTGTACGGACCTTCCGCGCCGCCCGTAAAGATTTATTAGTATAGACGGGCGCACGAACAGCATAGTATTTATCGCGGTCACCCGCGACATATCGTCATTATAGGGCATAATAAACAATAATGCAACTGTTTTTTTTGATTTTTCCCATTTTTTTGTACAGATTTGACAAAAGTGTTACAAAAGACTTTTAATTTTATTTCGTAACAGCATTTTGAACAAAATTTAACAATTCCGACGCTATCTCCTTCGGTGCGTAAATCGTAAGTCTGACAGGACCCGGGATTTCCTTAATCGATACATTTTCCTTATCCTTTATGAAGTCCCTTACCTCTTCATAGTACTCTCCCACAAAGTCCTCGTCGGGATACTGCTGCTGCACGCTTTCAAGTCTTGACTTTGTGTCCTCATCCAGCGAAAGATAGGGCTCTTCCAGCGGATTTCCGTACATCAGCTCTATGGGGATATCCTTCGGCCAGCCTTCTTCCATAGCAAGGATCGCCGCCTCCACCATTTTTTTATCCTCGTTATACATATCCGATGTAAATGCGCCCCTGTTTATCAGTGCGCTCCGGGTATTCATCTCGGTTCCCGTATAAATACCTGCCGGATCAGAAGGCTTCATACCGCTGAAAAGCCTCACTCCTCCGATGCTGAAGAAGAATTTTGTGAACCAGTCGCCGAAGGTAAGATAATCTCCGGGTTCCATGCCTTCAAACTGCTCCGGATATGCCATTCCTATACCGAAGATGCCCTTTACCTCGTCAGGATACTTATTTGCCCAATGGATCGCCATAATGCCTGCAGTTCCCTGGGGCACCAGGACATACGGGCCTTTCTTTCCGGCTGCCTCCGCTGCCTTTCTGGTCTCTTCGATGATCGTGTCAACATCACGGTCTCCACCGTCGGATTCATCACTGAAGCCGACTCCGGAACGGTCAACATAGCAGTATGAAATCTTTTCCTCCAGTTCCTTGAAAAGCGGTTTAAGCGCCACACAGTCATCCGAAGTCCTGTCTCCGTGAAGGAAGAGCACCGTAACCTCAGAATCCTCCGGTCCGCCCTTCACCACATGCAGGTATCTTCCGTCCACCTCCACCTGTATACCGTTCATGATAAGGTATTCCTTTTCAGAACTGAGCTTTGCCCTGTGTACGATGGCAAGGATGATGCCGGCTATTATCACTATACCCAGAGTGACGATCAGGAACAGCCTGGTGAATCGGAGAAATATCCTTAACAGGACCTTTGCCCTCTTCCATGTGGCCGATTCCTTTTTCTTAGGTTTTACAGGCGCCGGTACTTCGGACTGTACCGCTGCCTGCTCTTCTGTTTTGTCATTTTTCTCCACTGTTTTGCTCCTTAAAGAAAACTTTATTTTCATAAAATGTAAAATATGCTATACTTCAAAGGATCTTAATAAATGAGGAATCCTTTAATGTCAAAGAAAAAGAAGAAAAAACCGGGTAATCCCGCAAATAAACCTACTAATAACCCTGCAAAAAAAACTGCTGTCGGAAATACCGCAGCAAAAAAGAATGCAGCCGTGAGCAGCACTAAAGCCAAGGGTACTGCAGATACTCACGCAGCCGTTCCGGAAGAGCCGCCAAGGCCGCCCGTCCCGCAGCCGCGTACGGTAGCCGGTCAGATAGTCGAATATACTCCCGATCCCGATGAAAAAAAGGAAGAGGAATCATTTGTCGAGGATAAGCTTGAGCTTGCCACCATGTCCTTCAGCGAACGCCGCAAGGCTAAAAAGGCCAAGCGTGAAAAGGAAATGGAGGGCATGAACCGTAAACAGCGGATCAAATATCTTCTTTACTATTACCAGTGGCCCATAATAATCACTCTCCTGGTGGGAGGCTGTGTGATCTGGCTCATACTTGCGGTAACACGCAGTAAACCGCCGGTAGCTCTTTCCGCCGCTGTACTCAACTGCAGCGACAGAAGCCTTATAACCGAAGAGATCTTTGCAGACTATATGGTTGAAGCAAATATCAATACCACCTACCGGACCGTCGTTGAATGCTTCCATCTGGATCAGAATACCCTTATGGAGGATTTCTACAACGATCCCAGCAACGGTGAATTCACCCGTTTTCCGGCACTGGCCAGGGAAAGCTATTACGATATCGTGATAACAAACCGCGGCGGTCTGGATTACTGCTCCAATACCGAGATCGCAATATATCCCGATTATGTACTCAGTCTGGATCTGCTCGAAGCCCTGAAGCCCTACGAAGCCGAAGCAAAGGACGCTTATGGTCAGACCTTCGTATACGGCTACGACATTTCCGATACGGACTTTGCTAAGTCACTGAATCTCGGATACGACGAAGTATTCATCTGCTTCCCGGGAAGCACCTCCGAAAGCCAGATGCATGCCGAGAACTTTATACGCTATATCTTTAAACTTCCTCGGGCCGAGGAGTGATCTCAAACGGGCAGGAGGATTCCCCTCCTGCTCGATGCCGCGCACATACGCGGACGGTTACCGGCGTAGACAGCCGATAACCGTCCGCTTTTTTCTTTTATCTCGGTTCTTTTCTTCCCAACCGGAAGATCCTGTACCTTTTCCGGATCTTTTCCGCTCACCTTCAGTCTTCAGGGCGGTCCATATTCATGATCTGGCGCTTTCTTGCCAGCTCATCGCTTGCCAGATATTCATCGTAGGTGGTCTGCTTATCTATCATTCCGCTTCCCGTCAGCTCTATGATACGGTTTGCGGTAGTCTGGATGAACTGATGGTCCTGACATGCAAAAAGCACAACTCCGGGGAATTTGATCAGCGCATTATTAAGGGCTGTAATGGACTCCATATCCAGATGGTTTGTGGGCTCATCAAGAATAAGGCAGTTGGTTCCCATGATCATCAGCTTTGAGAAGAGGCAGCGCACCTTCTCACCGCCGGAAAGGACCTTCAGCTTCTTTACGCCGTCATCGCCGGCAAAGAGCATACGTCCGAGGAAGCCTCTAACATAGGTGGCATCCTTTTCATCGGAGAACTGGGTCAGCCAGTCAACGATGATCAGATCATTGTCAAATTCCTTTGTATTATCCTTGGGGAAATATCCCTGTGAGGTGGTAACTCCCCATTTGTAATTACCCTCATCCGGCTCTTCTTCTCCGGCAAGGATCTTGAAAAGCATTGTTGTTGCAAGTACATTCGGGCCGACAAAGGCGATCTTGTCCTCTCTTCCCACAGTAAAGCTGATATTATCCAGCAGCTTCACTCCGTCCACAGTCTTGGAGATATTATGTACCTCCAGAACCTCATTTCCGATGTCACGCTTCGGACGGAAATCGATGTAGGGATATTTTCTGCTGGACGGACGGATCTCGTCAAGCTGTATCTTATCCAGCAGCTTCTTTCTTGATGTAGCCTGCTTTGACTTGGAAGCATTTGCGGAGAAACGAGCGATGAATTCCTGCAGTTCCTTGATCTGCTCTTCCTTCTTCTTGTTGGCTTCCTTCATCTGACGTATCATCAGCTGGCTGGATTCATACCAGAAATCATAGTTTCCGGCATAGATCTGAATCTTTCCGTAATCCAGGTCGGCGATATGCGTGCAGACCCTGTTCAGGAAATATCTGTCGTGGCTGACCACGATAACTGTATTCTCGAAATCAATAAGGAAATCCTCCAGCCATGCGATGGCGTCCAGATCCAGGTGGTTGGTCGGCTCATCCAGAAGAAGGTTATCCGGATTACCGAAAAGCGCCTGAGCCAGCAGAACCTTCACCTTGAGGTTATCATCCAGTCCTGCCATGGGCGCATAGTGATATTCCGTATCCACACCCAGACCGTTCAGGAGCGACGCCGCATCGGATTCGGCATTCCAGCCGTCCATTTCAGCGAATTCCGCCTCAAGCTCGGATGCCCTGATGCCATCCTCATCGGAGAAATCCTCCTTCATATATATGGCATCCTTTTCCTTCATGATATCATACAGTCTTTTATTTCCCATTATGACCGTATCAAGGACATTATACTCATCGTATTTAAAGTGATCCTGTTCAAGTATGGAAAGTCTCTCGCCCGGATCCATGGTGACATCGCCGCTGGTGGTCTCGAGCTGACCGGCCAGGATTTTGAGAAATGTTGATTTTCCCGCGCCGTTGGCTCCTATGAGTCCATAGCAGTTTCCGGGAGAAAAGGTGATGTTGACATCCTCAAAGAGCGCCTTCTTTCCAAACCGAAGGGATACATTGTTTACACTGATCATTTTAATTCCTCGCTTATTTATTATTCAGCCGGATTTTTCTTCGTATTTACGGTTCCGGCTTTCTGAACTGTCGTTTTATTTCCTGCTGCCGTTTTAGGGGCCGCAGGCTTCTTTGCTGCCGCTGTTTTATTCGTCTCGGGCTTTTTTGCTGCAGGCTTCTTTCCCGCTGCCGCTTTCTTTGCCGCAGGCTTCTTTCCCGCCGCCCTCTTTCTTGCCTGTTCCCTGGCCGCCTCTTTTTTAGCCGCTTCCTTCCTTGCTTCCTCTTCCTTTTCGGCAGCCTCACGCTCTTCGACCATTTCATCGATAAGGCGCTCCATCAGCCTTTTCTTGCTGAATATGTCGTAGCCCAGAAGATAAATGAAGGCCATCTTATTCAGCTCACCGTCCGTTTCCGCCGGGAACTTCTTTTCAACCAGCGACGCAGCCTTCAGAGTGCTTGCCTCAATATTGAAATACTGCGGTCTCTCCAGCTCATAAATGGCATTATAGATCTCCGACATTTTCTCTCCCGAAAGGAAATTCTCCTCCGTCGCCTCGGCAAGTCTCTGAATGTCGCTGATGGAAAGCACATTTTTCAGATAATAGATATAGATCAGCTGGATGATATGGGCTCTGGAATATTTTTTCTTATCCGGAGGCGGTACAAGATGGTTCCTTGTATAATTATTGATCATGGTCTTGGTAAGGACCTTGTCCTCCTCATTTCGCTTGTTGCCCCCAAGCTTTTCATCCATATATTTTGTGACCTGGTCCATATAAAGATCTATATTCGGCAGATCCTCGGGAAGTATAAAATCCAGATGCAGCATGCTCCGGATCTTTTTCTTCATTTCAAGCTGTTTTTCCTCCATCCATTTGCCTCCTCAAGCAAACCCTCTTCATTCCGTCAGGCTTCCTCCTCCGGGGAAGCTTCACCCTCTCCTTCTTCCGTCGTGGCAAGCACCTTAACGATCACCCGCTCCACGCGGTTTTTCTCAACCTTTTTTACCTTAAGTGCCACCATTTTGTTCTCGACCTCGTCCCCCTCGTCGGGCAGACGGTCAAGAAGCTCTATCACAAGGCCCCCGACGGAATCATAATGCTCGCTCTCAAGCGGTATTCCGAGGGCATCCGCAAGATCATCCAGCTTCATTCCGCCGTCCACATCATAGGTTCCGTCAGACAGTGAAATGATCCGCTCCGCCTCGCTTTCATCATATTCGTCACGGATATCACCCACGATCTCTTCGATAAGATCTTCGGTGGTGATAAGTCCGGCTGTAACACCATACTCGTCAAGCACAATGCACATGGTGGTGGAGGACGCCTTCATGTCCTTGAATATCTGAGCAGTCCTCTGATACTCATATACATAGACCGGTTTCCGCATGATACGTGAAATATCCACATTTTCCTTACCGTGACGCTCCGCATACAGGATCAGATCCTTAACATGCAGTATTCCGACGATATGATCCTTTGAATCCCTGTACACAGGGATACGGGAATAGTTTTCCTGCCTCAGCTGCTCGAGCAGCGCTGAATAACCGGCTGTGATCTCGGTGCATGTCATGTCCGTACGCGGTATCATGACATCCTTTGCAACCGCATCACCGAAATCCACCACATTGGTGATCATCTGCTGTTCTTCCTTCTCGATGACGCCCTCCTCATGACTCACATCCACTACCTTTCTCAGCTCAGACTCCGTCATCAGATCCGGATTATGATCCGGGTCTATACGGAACAGCAGAAAGATACCCCTCGAAATATGATTCAGTACCCATATTACGGGAGAAAGAATAACGGAAAGCACATATGCCGGAGTAGAATAAAAAAGGCTCATCTGAAGATTATACATGGACGCAAGGCTCTTTGGCATGATCTCTCCGAAGATCAGCACAAGAAATGTGAGCACTCCCGTTCCGACTCCGATAAGCGTATCCCCGAAAAGCCTTGTAACGAAAATGGTCGTCAGCGCAGAAGCCGAGAGGTTCACGATATTATTTCCGATCAGCACCGTGGTAAGAAGCTTTGAAGGATTCTCCCTGAGCTTCAGTACCCGTGCCGCCTTCCTTCCTTTACGTCCGCCTTCATCCTGAAGGGCACGCAGCTTATTCAGATTAACGGTCGTGAGGGCCGTTTCGGCAGAAGAAAAGACACCGGACAGTATCAGCAATACTATCAGTACCACCAGTTGTATCACAGATTCGGAATCCATTCCCTCTTATGTCACTCCTTCTTTATCCCAAGGCGTTCGAAAACCATATCATAACTGCCGTTACCGCAGGTAATGGACCGGTTAACACGGCTGATGGTCGCCGTCGAAGCGCCCGTAGCTTTGGCTATCTCCATGTAAGTCTTATTCTCGAACAGCATTCTTGCCACGGCAAAACGCTGGGCTATGGACACCACCTCATTTGTGGTGCACACATCCCCAAAGAAAGCATAAAGCTCCTCTTTATCCTCCAGTCGGAGGATCGCATCAAAAAAGGCATCCACCGTTTCCGTCCGGATCGTTTTTTCCATATTATCCCCCTGATTTACTTAGGCTCCTTACGTACCCATACAGCTACGGCGCCCCTGTTCACATAGAACTCACCGCAGCCCTCATCATCTATCTTGATATTGTACTTGGCATTCCCCATAACATCGGAGAAATGAGCCCCCGCAAACTGACGTCCGATATACATACGCTTTGTACCGCCCTTTCCGTCGGAAAGAATAACGGCAAGTCCGGAATCCTTATGCTCTGCATCGCCCTCTCTGGTCCAGCCGATGCAGTCGGGATCGTCAAAATAATCATGCTGCGGGCCATAAGCCTTCAGCTTGCGAAGCTTCATCAGTTTTTCAAGGACGGTCTTTTCGCCCTTATATTTATCCTTTGATATACCCTTATAATCTCCGTAGAATACGCTCGGATATCCGTCCTGGCGGAGAAGTATCATCGAATAAGCAAGAGGCTTGAACCAGTCTGCAACCCATGACTCCCTCTCCCCACCGGGCTGTGAGTCATGACAGTCCACAAAGGTTATGGCATGTACGGGATCCCTGCTGACAAGACTTCCGTCAAATATCCTGCGCAGATCATAAGCTCCGTCTGCCTTTGCGGCATCATGGAAATTATGATGAAGCGGAACATCCAGCAGTGACATTTCACTGCGTACCTCGGCGATATATTCCAGCAGTTTGTTGACATCACCGTTCCACAGGCTGCTCATGGTAAAGAATTCCTTTCCCGTGAGCATACGTACCTGATTCAGGAAATCCCTGCTGAATTCAACGGGGATATTCTCCGATCTTTCAAGGCAGATGCCGTCGATATCTGCAGTCTGGACATACCATACTGCCCAGCGGATAAGCTCTTCCTGTACCTCTTTGTTGCTGAGGTCCACCTCCGGGCTCATCACATAATCATATTTTCCTTCCTCGTCACTGGTCCATTTCACCTTGCCGAAATGCTTCCAGTTCCAGGTAAATGAAGAATATTTTCCCTTACGCGCAGGAAATGTGAAGCCTGAAGCCGCACCGATGGTCTTATTATCACCCACCATCTGATAACTGCTGCGCTGATTGAATTCCTCACCCGTTACGGTTTCGATCTCATCGGCTCCGAAGCGCTCATTCAGATACGCATCGGAATATACATTGATCCCTTTATCCTTAAGCGCTTCTATGGCTGCAAGATAGTCCTTCTTCGTTCCATATTTTGTACGGATGCTTCCCTTCTGCCTGAACTCTCCGAGATCATAAAGATCATATACATTATAGCCGTTATCAGCGGCTCCCTCAGCTCCTTTTCCTGCAGGAGGAAGCCACACACCCGTAACTCCGTTCTGTGCAAGCTTCGGTGCATCAAGCGCCAGCTCCTTCCAGAGTTTTCCGTCAGCCGGCAGATTCCATTCAAAATACTGCATAAGGGTTCCGTTTTCTAACATGGGATATCTTCTCCTTATCTGTAAAAGATGATATTTTATGGGTGATTATATCAGACTTCAACGCTTTAATCAACTAAAGGTATTTATTCCGCACACTGAGATGCAGCCCGCACAATGCGTGTGCAATATGCTTTACCGCTCGGAAAGCGGCACATAATTCATTCTGTCCGCAACCGACATATATGCCGGACGGATTATCTTATTCGTGCAGGTAAGCTCCTCTATACGGTGAGCCGACCAGCCCGCAACTCTCGCTATTGCAAAGAGCGGCGTGATGAATTCATCCGGAATACCCAGCATGTTATATACCAGTCCGCTGTAGAAGTCAATATTCGGAGACACCGGCTTGTACATCTTCCTCTCCTGCTGCATCAGCCCCGGAGCGAGCTGAGCCACCTTCTGGTACAGTCTGAATTCCGCAGTACGGTTCTTCTCTCCTGCAAGAAGCTCTGTGTAATGCTCCAGTATCTTTGCCCTGGGATCGGACTTTGTATAGATCGCATGGCCGATACCGTAGATCAGTCCGGAGTTATCGAAGGCTTCCTTTCTGAGTATCTTCAGCAGATACGCAGCTATCTCGTCATCGTCCTCCCAGTCCTTAACCTCCTTTTTCAGCTCATCAAACATCTTTTTAGCCTTGATGTTGGCTCCGCCGTGCTTCGGTCCCTTCAGCGAGCAGAGAGATGCGGCTACCGAAGAATATGTATCCGTTCCGGAGGACGTTACGACATGGGTCGTAAATGTTGAGTTATTTCCTCCTCCATGTTCGGCATGGAGGACCAGCGCGATATCCAGAAGCTTTGCCTCCAGGGGAGTAAACTTCTTGTCCTGGCGCATGACTCTGAGGATATTCTCAGCCTCGGAAAGCTCCGGTTTGGGATTATGGATATACAGTCCCCTGTTCTGCATATAATGCCTGTAGGCCAGATAGGAATATGCAGCTATCATCGGCAGATTTGCGATCAGCTTTATGGACTGGCGCAGTACATTCGGTATCGAAAGATCATCAGGATTACGGTCATATGCATTCATAGCCAGTACGGACCGTGCCATGGCATTCATGATATCCTTATTGGGAGACTTGAGTATAACATCCTCAACAAAATCCTCAGGGAATCTCCGGGCATATGACAGCAGACGGTTCCATCTTCCAAGCTCCTCCCTTTCGGGAAGTTCGCCGAAAAGCAGAAGATACGCCGTCTCCTCGTAGCCAAAGCGCCCGTCACGGGTAAAGCCGTCAACCAGATCGTATATGCTTATTCCTCTGTAGTAAAGCTCTCCTTCTATGGGGACTATCTTCCCATCCACTTCACGCGTTCCGTTTACGGTGGAGATCTCGGTAAGTCCCGTCAGAACTCCCTTTCCGTTAGGTTCACGCAATCCTTTTTTTACGTGGTATACATCATATAATCCGGGATCGATACGGTTATTCTCCACACAACGGTTTGCCAGCTTGTGCAGCTCCCTGTTGATCTCGCCGGCGCTTGCCATAGACATATAAGCCACCTTCCTTTCTATATTCAGGTCATGCGGAGCATGTCTCAGTCCGCAAAAATTCTTCCGTAAGTACTGTTTTATAATTCTTCCTGGTCACCGTCTCCGTCAGCGCGCATATCTTATCCGCAAGACATACTAACGCCGCCTCCTTAAAGTACGGTATCCTTGTTATATTCAATGGGAACATATGCCTGTAAATGATCTGCTGTTCCTTCCTGCTTATATGAAAATCCCGTCTGGCATTCTGCATGGCCTTCCTTGCATGATGGTATCCGTGAAGACAGTGCCATGCCGCATCATCATGCCAGTCATAAAGAAAATAATCATGCAGCAGCGCCGCTCTTACAACGCTTTTCATATCCGCCTTCCGCCATATATTTCTGACCAGCCACACGCTTACATACGTAACTGCAAGGGAATGTTCAAAACAGTTGATCACACCATGCTGTATATAGTTCACCTCCGATCTGAAGCTATCAGAAGCTATAATATCCCTGCCGTAACGGTGCATAACCTTTTTTATGGAGTTGTTGCTTCCGATAGCCATGATCTGCCTTCCTTTGAAACTGCACGTCAGTTTGAAAGATCGTTTTCTATAATACTGAACTGCTCTCTAATCTCTTCCCTGGCAGCCTCTATCTTTTCCCTGTCCTGGGTATCCAGCGCCGCCTCGAACCGTCTCAGCAGGCGGTCCACCTGTTCCCTCATATCTCCGGTGGTCTCCTCATAGAGCCTGTCACCCTTTGCCAGCAGGAATCTGTTCTCCTCCTGCTCTCTCGGCGGTATCTTCAGGGATGCCAGCTCAGCCATGCGGATATCTATCTCCTCATCCGTCATCTCATTTCCTTCATTCCGGATGACCATGCGTTTTTCCTGGCCCGTGGAGATAACCTTAACTATCACCTCAAGGATAGAATTCACATCATAGGTAAATGTTATGTCTGCGGCTTCACTTCCCTCCGGCCCCTTCGGTACCGCTATCTCCAGTTCTCCGAGCACCACATTGTTCACCGCCATGCGGCTCTCTCCCTGAAGTACACGGACAAGCAGCGATGTCTGTCCCTCGGACGCCGTATACACTCTGTGGGTGCGGCTTACCGGTATCACGCTGTTTCTCTCTATGATCGGAAGATAATGACCCGGCTCCTTGCCGCCGCCGGGCTTTGTCACGCACACCTCGGTTCCCAGAGTGAAAGGACAGACATCCGTAAGTATCATTTCACGGACCGCTTCATTCCTCTCCTTCATGGCGCCCTGAATGGCTGCTCCCATAGCAACCACTTTGTCCGGATCCACACCGGTATTTGGTATCCTTCCGAAGGTTTTGCTCACGAATTTTCTCAGTATCGGCAGCCGTGTGGCTCCTCCCACGAGCAGTATCTCCCCGATATCAGAAAGCTGTACCTTAGCATCCTTCAGGGATCTTTCTATGGGCTTCTTCAGCTTTGCAAAGAGCACCTGGCAGGCGCGTTCATAGGCGTCCAGCGTGATCTCGGAGCTGTACTCCTCTCCTTTAAGCGTGCAGCTGATGCTTACCTTATTCTGTTCGGAGAACCTGCATTTTGCGGCCTCTGCGGCCTTTCTCAGCAGAGCCTCCTCCTTTTCGGTAAGGGTCCTGTCCTCTATTCCGTGCTCCGCAAGGAACATCCTGTACAGTACATCGGTGAAGTCCTCGCCGCCGAGGAAATTATCCCCGGCCACCGCCCTCACCTCAAGTATCTGCTCGAACTGCTCCAGTATCGATACATCGAAGGTTCCTCCTCCCAGATCGAATACCAGATATTTGGTATCGGCATGCTTATCCGCTATTCCGTAGCTCAGTGCCGCTGCAGTGGGCTCGGAAATGATCCTCTCCACCTTAAAGCCCGCCATCTCGCCGGCACGCTTGGTCGCCCTTCTCTGGGCATCATTGAAATATGCAGGAACGCTGATCACCGCTTCCTCTATGGTATGGCCTGCATAGGTTTCCGCGTCCTCCTTAAGACTGCGGAGCACTATGCCTGAAAGCTCCTCGGCCGTGAACTCCCTGCTGCCAAGCCGGAAAATCCTGCCGGTACCCATACTGCGCTTAAAAACCGCCACGGTCTCATGCGGATGTGTAATGCTTCTTTCCGCTGCTGTCTTTCCCACATAGACCACGCCTTCAGAATCCACACTCACTACCGAAGGAGTAAGAAGCTCGCCGAGCCTGTTGGGGATCACCGTGACATTTTCGCCATCTGATACAGCTACAAGGCTGTTTGTTGTTCCAAGATCAATTCCTGCTATCATTCCTTAACCTCTTGATCGTCTCACTGAGGGTGTTATCAATACCTCTTGCGGAACGGGCTGTTTCAAAGGCAAGAAGCGCCCTTTCCTTCTTCTTTTCCGCAAGATACAGCCAGCCAAGCTCTTCATAAGCCTCCGTCAGCACACTGCTGAGCGTCCCGTCATACCAGGGAAATGCATTCAGTACCTCCTCAAGAAGACGGTGGGCGCGCGCATATGTCTTTCCCGCCCTGAGGCCCTGGGCGAGGCGGATCTTTGCCTCCACCGGCGGAAGGCAGCTGGTTTCCATATGTTCAAGGCTGGCCAGATATCGCATCATCCTGGTCTTTCCTCCGAACTGCCTTGCGGCGCATTCGGCCATATATCCCAGATATCTGTATCTTCTGACCGGTTCTTTATCCACCGCGGTAAGAAAGCTCTGCTCAGCAGCCGAATACTGTTTTTTCAGCAGCTGAAGCCTTCCCAGCAGCTCATACTGATATGCCGTGGTTGCATTTTCTCCCAGCTGCTGCAGCTGCTTTGCCTCCTTTACGAGCTTCTCCAGCCCGTTCAGATCCGAGGCATAGAAGAAGGCTTCCGAAAGCAGATCATATTTTCTGGAAAGCTTATCCTTCTTCCATGAACACTCCTCCACCATCTTCACAGCTTCCGAAAATCTACCCGTTAGTATCAGAAGCTCTATATGTTCCTCCGTAAGGAGTGATCTTTCAGCGTCGTTCAGCGTATTAAGAAGCTGTTCCGCTTCTGTATAGTTCTTGGCCTGGAGCAGAACCCTCAGCCTGATCTGGAGATAATCCGCCCTCACCTCACCGGCAGGCTCCTTCATCCGGTCCAGAGCTTCCTCCGCATCTCCCGGACAGCCTATCTTAAGCAGCATTCTTGCACAGACTATAAGTGACGGAGAACCCTCCTCGGAGTACTGCATCATCATAAGCAGTTTCTCCCGTGCTTCCGGAAATCTTCCGAGCTGCATAAGACAGTAAGCCTGGTTCATCATCACACGGCCGGTGGGCATCAGGGCTTCCTGTTTTTCAAACACCTCCAGGGCTTCCTCAAAATGCAGCAGCCTGCGGTGCATATCTCCCAGCTTTTCAAGAGCGTTCGGATCATTTTTCGAAAGCTTTACTGCAGTTTCGAAGGACTCCAGCGCAGTTCTGGGATCGTCCAGATATTTGGACGCATCTCCCAGCAGAATATAGTATTCTTCCTTATGCTCAACATCCGTGCGGCCGCTTTCCATATGCTCCTTTAGGGGCAGGAGCAGATCTCTTACCCTTTTCCAGTCCTCATGCTCCTCCGCTGCGATCTTTGCGCGGATCAGCGGTACTGCATCGCTTTCCGGGGCAATGGTCTCATATTTGTCAGCTATTTCCCCGGCTTCCCGGTAATCCCCTTCCTTTATCATGACTGCGGCCAGCGTCATATAGGGCTCCGAGAAGAACGGATATATGGACACGGCGCGTTCCGCATAGTCCACCGCCTCCTGCATAAGTCCCAGCTTATATGCGCATTTCGATCGTATATTGGAGGCCTGGAAATTCCTTACGGATCTTTGCTCCAGCTCGATGCAGCTGCGTATCCCCTCCTGATAACGTCCGGAAAGGTATTCCAGCATGCATATTTCCTCCAGAGTCACCAGTATCTCCTCATGGTTGGAGCTGACGGCGGAAAAAAGTTCCTTTCTTGCCTCGTCATATCTTCCCTGCTGCATCATGGCTACACCCAGAAGCGTCACGGCATAACCCATTCTCTTTCTTGCGGCAACCGCATCCTCCGATTCATCGGAGGCCGGGATATCAAGTATACCTTTGATCCAGAGCCTTATCTCTTCCTCGCCCTGTTCGGCCTTCTGAAGGGACAGAAGGCTTCTTCCCCGGTAATTATGATAGTTTACTCCGTCAATGCCGGAAGGCACCTCCATATCTGCAAGTATCTCCAGCGCAGTTTCAAAACGATAGCTCTGATATAATGCCGTTGCAAGCTTTATACGCACTGAAGCATTGTCCGGATCCTTATCCAGTTCATTATTCAGCTTATCAACTATACCCTCGCAGGCCTTGATGGTGGCGGCACGAAGATATCCGTCATAAGGCTGATCCTTAAGCAGTGAATAGAAAATGTCCCGGGCATCTTCAAAGCGTTCCTCTGCTATGGCGAGCTCACCCATGCGCCCCCTGGTCTGGGGCGTATCGGGTTCAAGACTCTTGGCTTTACGGTACATTACTCCAGCTTCTTCAGTCCTTCCGGTATGAAGGAGCAGATCTCCGTGGATCAAATATGCCACCGTGTCATCAGGATATGCCTCTTCGACGGAAATGAGCCTTTGCTCTGCTTCTTCCTTCTTACCCTTCTGCCAGTCGAACCTTGCAAGGAGCACCTCCAGCTCGGGATTTTTCACCGGAAGCTCCGTCAGCTCAGGCAGCAGACTATCAGCCCTGTCGTCATCTCCCGCCTTGACCGCCCTTACAAATTCAGTGATCTTTGCGATAAGGCTGTCATAATCATAGTCATCCGGTCCCTCAAAGCGGGTCGCATCCACAGAATCCGGGTAGATCGCGTTGGAAAGGATAAAATCCAGAAAACGCATGGGATATCTCTGAAGGAGCTCCTCTCTTCTGGAATTAAGGTCATAATGCGTGCATATAAGACGGTATACCTGATGAGGCAAGTTGTAATGATCCAGGATAAAATCCAGCAAAAGTATCATTGCAGTTTCGGCAGTCTCAAGGGAAGAGGCATAATCCCCTGAAAGCAGGGCCTCCCATTCATTTATGCTGACACGCCGAAAAAACGATGCATAAATATCGTGCATCGCCTTTTCATATGCCCCGCGCGGCGTATCCGAAAAAGAGAAATCCTCTCCGGTCCCGCCGGGAGCTTCCTCCTCCGAATCCGCAAGCTCCAATGCCTTTTCATATGCCTCCCGGAGCTGGCGGAAGCCCTCCGGATCATCCTCCGGGTGGACAGTCACCAGCTTCTTCCTGTAGGCACGTTTTAATGCATCCTTATCACGGGTAGGTTCAGTTTGCAGGATCTTCCATATATCCAAGGTGTCTGATTCTGCCTTTCGATCTGAAACTATATCCGACTATACCAGCTTTTCAAGATTAACCCGTATAGCCTTGATGAAATCCTCGGTATTCTTTGTGGTCACATCCTTAAGCTCGGTGATGAGGGCAAGATCCTTTGTCATCACACCGCTCTCGATAGTGGAAAGGGTAGCCTCCTCAAGCTTATCCGCAAATGCTGCAAGCTCCGGAAGCTCATCCAGCTCGCCCCTCTTCCTGAGCGCTCCTGTCCATGCGAAAATGGTTGCAACCGGATTTGTAGAGGTCTCTTCGCCGGCAAGATGCTTATAATAGTGACGCTGTACCGTACCGTGTGCCGCCTCGTACTCATAAAAGCCCTGAGGTGATACAAGTACGGATGTCATCATAGCCAGTGAACCGAAGGCGGATGAAAGCATGTCGCTCATTACATCTCCGTCATAGTTCTTGCATGCCCAGATGAAACCGCCCTTCGACTTCATTACACGGGCTACCGCATCATCGATAAGTGTATAGAAATATTCAATGCCTGCAGCATCGAATTTCTCCTTATATTCCGCGTCAAAGATCTCCTGGAACACATCCTTGAAGGTATGATCATATTTTTTGGAAATGGTGTCCTTGGTTGCAAACCACAGTGTCTGCTTTGTATCAAGGGCATATGTGAAGCAGCTTCTTGCAAAGCTTTCAATGGAGGGAACCAGGTTATGCTGACCCTGTACAATGCCGGCAGACTTGAAATCATGCACGAGAACACGATCTTCACTTCCGTCCGCTGCGGTGTAGACCAGCTCAACCTTTCCGGGTCCGGGGATCTTCATCTCACTTGCCTTATATACATCACCATATGCATGACGTGCTATGGTTATGGGCTTTTCCCAGTTACGTACACAGGGTGTGATGCCCTTTACCTGTATAGGCGCACGAAATACGGTTCCGTCAAGGATGGCACGGATGGTTCCGTTGGGACTCTTCCACATTTCCTTCAGATTGTACTCCTCAACACGTGCCGCATTGGGGGTAATGGTAGCGCACTTTACCGCAACGCCGTACTTCTTTGTAGCCTCTGCGGAATCAATGGTCACCTGATCATCGGTCTCATCTCTGTGCTTCAGCCCGAGATCATAATACTCTGTCTTCAGATCCACAAAGGGGAGCAGCAGCTCGTCCTTGATATACTGCCAGAGTATACGGGTCATCTCATCGCCGTCCATCTCAACCAGGGGTGTCTTCATTTCGATCTTGCTCATGGTTTATCCTCCATATAATTTGTTTACTTACTCTTTATTGGTTATAATGTTTCAAGCAGCTCCAGCAGTACCGTGGTCTCCCCGCATTCCGACAGCGGCGGGGCCACATGCTTAGCCGCATTTTTCACTTCATCCCTGGCGCTGCCGATGGCATAGCTCTCTCCCGCTGCTGCCAGCATACCCAGATCATTTATATTATCGCCGAAAACCATGGTCTCCTCAGGGCTTATTCCCAGCTGCTTCTGAAGCTCCCGGAGACTGCTGCCCTTATCCGCATCCGGCTCAACTATATCTATCCACATGGTGCCTGCCGATGCTATATTGAACTGGTCCTTCCACTTCGGTGCAAACCAGTGGCTCACGGTTTCCTCCGCATGATCCTTCTGATATATGGACATCTTCACGATATCATCCGTAAGGTGGGTCTCAAAATCCCCCAGCACATTTATATTGAACTTATATGAATCCCGCAGCCAGAAGAACATCTCGCTGTATTCCTCACAATATGCGGCGTCTTCTCCGCAGAGCATGATGTCGCAGTCCGGAAGCATTTTTGCGTCATGGATAAGCTCCATCAGAAGATTTCGCGGGATCACGTGCTTCTTCATGATCGTGGTTGCGCTGCGAAGGATGCTTCCGTTATCCGTTATATAATAAATGTCCTGCCATACCGGATTGAACAGTCTCTTCATGCTGAGGAACTGTCTTCCGCTGGCTCCGGCAAAGATTATCCCTTTTTCCTTCAGGCGGCTGACAACATCCATCATTCTCGGATCGATGCGGTCGGTTCCGTCAGGCACAAGGGTACCATCTATATCACTGGCAATTAATTTGATCATAATCCGATTCCGTCCTTTCGATTTACCAAATCACACAGACTTCAATAGTATATCATACTTTGGTCTGAATTCATACTTTTTTTATTCGTATATCATAACTTGACGAAACCTCCTCCTATCCCGTATACTTAGCAGAAGATCATACTAAAGAGGGCAAATGTCATGATACGTTATCATGTAAAGCATAGTAAAAAAAGCCGGAACACTCTGCGATTTCTGGGGCTGTTTCTTTTTCTTTTCGCGGTGCTCGTACTCTGGCTGTTCTTTGCCGGCGGCGGCTCCAAACACGTGATCGGGGCCATCCTCGGGGCTTTGATCGGTCTTTACGGCGGATATCTCTTCATCCATTCCTTTGAGCTGGATAAGTACGATATTGACTATGAATTCACTGAAGAAGCCATGACCGTAAAGCATTACCGCGGCGTATCCGTCTTCCCTTACGAGAAGATCGATGATGTGACTCTGGTATCGCCGGATAATGAGATGCTGTACAGCCTTATCCAGATCAAAGCAGGCAGGCATAAATTCCTTATCCCCTTCTCCTATAAGAAGGAGCTCTGTGACCAGATCTACCAGCTGCTGACCGAAAAGGTCACCATCCGGGATCTTATGGATGAGATAGAAAAGGCCAAGGCCGCTGCGGCAGCGCAGCCCGCAGCCGAGGGCAGCGATACTGCCACGCAGGAGGAAAAGCCTTCAGAGAAATAGGTATTTTGCAATACATTTCAATCGTGCGCATATGTATAAAGCAGGAGCGGATCATTTCAATTAATGTCAATGATCTGCTCCTGCTTCTTTACAGGATTAACGATATATTATCTCATGTCTTCCCGGTCCGTTGCTGACCATGGTGATCGGGAAGCCTATCTCGTTCTCTATGAACTCGATATAGTTCCTGCAGTTCTCCGGCAGCTCATCATACTTCGTGATGCCGCGGATATCTGATTTCCATCCCGGAAGCTTCACATAAACCGGTTTAGCCTTCTTCAGCTTTGCTGTAACAGGGAAATCCTTTGTTACTTCACCGTCTATCTCATAACCTACGCATACCGGTATCTCATCCAGATATCCGAGAACATCCAGTACCGTAAAGGCAACGTCTGTAGTTCCCTGTATTCTGCAGCCATATCTGGTGGCAACGCAGTCAAACCATCCCATTCTGCGGGGCCTGCCGGTTGTAGCGCCGTACTCGCCGCCGTCGCCGCCCCGGTCTCTCAGTTCATCTGCCTCGGGTCCGAAGATCTCACTTACAAATTCACCTGCACCGACAGCGCTGGAATATGCCTTTACAACAGTTACGATCTTC
>ONWK01000207.1 GCA_900321505.1 uncultured Eubacteriales bacterium | reverse complement strand
AGAGGAGCTGAAAAATGATTACTTTAAACGAAGTACTTGAAACGAATGAAATGATCCGGAAGATGAACCTTGATGTCAGGACCATAACCATGGGCATCAGCTTACTTGACTGCGTCGGATCGGATGTGAAGGAAACCTGTGACCGTATCTATGATAAGATCACGACCAAGGCAAAGGATCTTGTGAAAACCGGTGAAGAGATCACCGGAATGTACGGGATCCCCATTGTACATAAAAGAATCTCCGTAACGCCGGCTGCTATTGTTGGAGCCTCAGTCTGCAGGTCTGAAGAAGATTTTGCAGAGATCGCCCGTACGCTGGACAGAGCCGCTAAAACGGTGGGAGTGAATTTCCTCGGCGGATATTCCGCCCTGGTATCAAAGGCAATGACGAGAGCGGATGAGCTGCTTATACGCTCGATCCCCCGGGCTCTTGCAGAGACAGAAGTGGTCTGCAGCTCCATCAACGTAGGATCGACAAAGACCGGTATCAACATGGATGCCGTGCGTCTGTTGGGAGAGAAGATTATTGAGACTGCTGAGCTTACTAAAAATAATGACTCCATCGGCTGCGCCAAGCTTGTAGTATTCTGCAACGCTCCTGACGATAATCCCTTTATGGCAGGCGCTTTCCACGGAGTAACAGAGGGTGACTGTGTAATAAATGTAGGCGTCAGCGGCCCAGGCGTTATGCGCCGTGTACTTCAGGACATCAGGGGCGAGTCCTTTGAGGTGCTCTGTGAGACCATAAAGAAGACTGCCTTCAAGATCACCCGCGTAGGCCAGCTGGTAGCCATGGAGGCTTCCAGAATGCTGGATGTTCCCTTTGGTATTGTGGATCTTTCTTTAGCTCCCACACCGGCGATAGGAGATTCCGTAGCGGATATACTGCAGGAGATAGGTGTGGATAAGGCAGGTGCTCCAGGTACTACGGCAGCGCTCGCATTGCTCAACGATCAGGTGAAAAAGGGCGGTATTATGGCTTCTTCATATGTCGGGGGCCTTTCGGGTGCATTTATCCCGGTCAGCGAGGACCAGGGAATGATCGAAGCAGCTGAAGCAGGAGCACTCACGCTTGAAAAGCTTGAGGCCATGACCTGTGTATGCTCCGTGGGTCTTGATATGATCGCTATCCCCGGAGATACAAAGGCTTCAACTATTTCCGGAATCATAGCTGATGAAATGGCTATAGGCATGATAAATCAGAAAACCACGGCAGCCCGGCTTATCCCCGTTATTGGAAAAAAGGTAGGTGATAAGGCTGAATTCGGAGGTCTCCTCGGTTCGGCACCCATCATGCCCGTTAACGCTTATGGCTGTGAAGCGCTTATCAGTCGTACCGGCCGTATTCCTGCGCCGGTTCACTCATTTAAAAACTGACAGACCTGCGGCTCCGGATGTAAAACGTCCGGAGCCGTGGAGTACTGAAGAATGATCACATGTTAATTAAACTGACCCGGAAGGAAAATATTTATGTCTGACCTTGCTCTTTCCGATGAGATCCTCATGGAGGTTGATAAGCCTTCGAGATATATCGGACACGAACTGAATATGGTTGTTAAGGACGCGGAGCAGGTGGACATCCGTTATGCCATGTGTTTTCCTGATGTCTATGAGATCGGTATGTCATATCTCGGGATTCAGATCCTGTATGATATGTTTAACCGCAGGGAGGATACCTGGTGTGAGAGGGTTTACAGCCCATGGCCCGATCTGGACAGTATAATGAGAGAACAGCATATTCCGCTGTTTACTCTTGAATCACAGTCACCGGTCCGTGACTTTGATTTTCTGGGGATAACGATACAGTACGAAATGTGCTATACAAATATCCTGCAGGTTATTGATCTTTCCGGCATTCCGATCTTCTCAAAGGACCGTACCAGGGAACATCCCATAGTTATCGGCGGAGGCCCCTGCACCTATAATCCAGAACCCATAGCAGATTTTTTTGATATTTTCTACATAGGCGAGGGAGAGGAAAGCTATGATCTCCTTTTTTCACTGTATAAGGAATACCGGAACAGTGATATGACAAGAAAGGAGTTCCTGATTCGGGCATCTGGTATCGAAGGTATTTATGTTCCGTCGCTTTATGATGTTTCATATAATGATGACGGGACAGTGAAGGAGATCAGACCCGTATCCGACAGAGTTCCCGGAAAGATCAGGAAGGTTATAGTAAAGGATTTTTCGGCAGCGCCGTATCCGCTTAAGCCTGTCGTACCTTATCTGAGAGCCACTCAGGACAGGGTTGTGCTTGAAGTTATGCGCGGCTGTATCCGCGGCTGCCGTTTCTGTCAGGCAGGTATGATATACCGGCCCACCAGACAGAAGCCTGTGGAGCTTGTAGAAAGCTATGTGGATACGATGCTTAAGAATACAGGATATGACGAGATATCCATAAGCTCTCTTTCCACAAGTGATTATGAGGAGCTTCCCCAGCTGATGGATTTCCTTCTGGAGCGTATAGAAAAGGATCATATACAGGTATCGCTTCCTTCTCTCCGCGTGGATGCATTTTCTCTTGATGTTATGCAGAAGGTTCAGGATATACATAAGGTGTCTCTGACCTTTGCGCCTGAAGCGGGTTCACAACGGCTGAGGAATGTTATAAA
This sequence comes from uncultured Eubacteriales bacterium, assembly GCA_900321505.1. Taxonomy (GTDB): domain Bacteria; phylum Bacillota; class Clostridia; order Lachnospirales; family Lachnospiraceae; genus Eubacterium_Q. The sequence goes on along the minus strand of ONWK01000207.1, from coordinate 9,233 downwards.
TAAAGGACTTACGGAGGAAGATATACTTCAGGGCGTTACACAGGCATTTACAGGTGGATGGAATAAGGTCAAGCTGTATTTTATGATGGGCCTGCCCACGGAAACCCCTGAAGATGTTGAGGGTATACCGGAGCTGTGTGAAAAGATTTCGGAGGTTTATTTCGATACGGTCCCCAAGGAAAAGAGGATTGGAAGCCTTCAGATAACCGCTTCGGCATCGTATTTTGTACCCAAGCCCTTTACTCCCTTCCAGTGGGCGCCTATGCTGGATCGGGCAACATATCTTGAACATGCATATCATGCAAGAGATCATTTCCGGAGTATGAGAAATGCAAAGAGAATGAAGTTCAGCTATCATGATGAGGATATTTCACTTATCGAAGGAATCTATGCCCGGGGAGACCGCAGGCTTTCAGAACTGGTACTGGAAGTGTACAGACAGGGCGGGATCTATGATGCATGGACTGAATTTTTCTCCATGAAGAGATATACTGATGCTATAGAAAAGCTGGGAATAGATACTGATTTTTATCTTACAAGAGAAAGATCGGTGGATGAGCTGCTTCCATGGGATCATATTGACTGCGGCGTATCCAAGGCCTTTCTTAAAAGAGAATGGGAAAGGGCAAAGCAGGGCATGGTTACATCCAACTGCAGAGCAGCCTGCTCGGGCTGCGGTGCGGCATGCTTTACGGAAGGCGCCTGCCCGGCAATGACATAAAGTATTAAAGGGAGATCCTTGTATGAAGGTTCGAGTTAAGTATGCCAAAACCGGTCCTTTAAAATTCATAAGTCATCTGGATGTAATGCGTTATTTTCAGAAGAACATACGTCGTGCGGGGCTGGATATAGCATACAGTACCGGTTTGAGTCCTCATGAGATCATTTCCTTTGCCGCGCCCATGCCGCTGATGCTTACTTCCGAGGCGGAATACTTTGATGCTGAGTTTAACAGCCTTCCTGAGAAGAAAGAGTTTATTAACCGTCTGAATGAGACAGGAGTACCGGAGCTTAAGGTGCTGGATGCGGCCCTGCTTCCGGAAAAATGTCTGAATTCAATGGCGGCGGTTACAGCATCTCTTTACCGGGTGAATCTCAGTGAAAGAGGGGTTCGTGAGATAAAGGAAAACTGGTTGTCGGAAATGCGGGATGTTCTGGAAAGGCTTACAGATGATAAAGAGATCATAGTCATCAAGAAAACGAAGAAGAAGGAAGAGCCTACGGATATCAGGCCGATGATACATATCGTTGAGATGAGAGAGCCCGGGGAGGAATATCTTCTTGAATGGGGAAACGGTCATCAGAGCCGGTACTGTCATGAGGATGAAGAAAAGGGATATTCCGTGTATATGCTGCTTGCGGCAGGCAGTAAGATCAATCTGAGACCGGCGGATATCCTTAAAGAGGTATGCTCAAGAACAGGGGAGGAGTGCATACGATTCCATTATGACATCCACAGGCTTGAGACCTGCATGGATATGCAGGAAGGAGGGAGAGGCTTTCTCTCTCTGATCGATGCGGGAAGTGACTGGTAAACTTACTGTAGATGTTCAGCACCCTGCGACTACGGATGCTCTGCAACCAGAGTGTAGTGCTGAATAGTTTATGTTCGGTATAGGATAATTAGGGGGGAAAAAACATGTTTTTCAGACGTATAAAGAAAAGAGCGGTTATGATGATGACGGTGGCTATGCTCACTGTTTCATCGGCAGTATCGACATTTCCATCGGAGGCTGCAGCTGCTAAAGGCGGCTGGAAGCAGTTCAACGGTAAATGGTACTGGTATACTGCAGAACATGAGAAGAAAACAGGCTGGATAAGAGTCCGGGGAAACTGGTATTATCTCGATAAAGAGGGCGCTATGAGCACCGGCCTCAGAGATATAAACGGCCGGCAGTATTATTTTAATAAAGACGGGGAAATGCAGACCGGCTGGATCAGGCTTGAGGGGAAATGGTACTTCTTTAATTCATACGGAATAAAAAGAACCGGCTGGCTCAGTCTGGATGATAACTGGTATTATCTGGATGCGGACGGAGTCATGCTTACCGGCTGGCATGAGATAGACGGTAAACGTTATTATTTCAGAGCTGACGGGATAATGAAGACCGGATGGCAGAAGACAGAGGGCGAGTGGTATCTGCTTTCGGATTCGGGGAGCATGCTGAGTGACGGCTGGCTGGTACGTGACGGGCATACCTATCATTTTGATGCTGACGGAAAGATGGACGTTAATACCACAAAATCGCAGAAGCTGGTTTCCATGCCCGGATACTATATCAGTCCGATGTACGCCGGTGATCTGAATACGCCGGAGGAAAGGATAGAAGCCATGATCCGCAGGGCATATGATTACAGAAATGCGGGTACCAAGTTCAAGATCTGCAAGTCCATGGCTCCCGGACAGTATGCTGACTGCAGCGGGCTGGTCATGCAGTGTCTGTATGCGGCGGGATTTGATCCTTCACCGGCTACGCCTGCACATCATGCACGCCCTGAAAATGAATATGATTCCAGGACACTATATAACTATGTAAACATGAGACATATAGCCTTTAAGGATATTAAAAGGGGAGACCTCATATTCTACAGAAGAAAAGGAACAAAGATCATAAATCATGTGGCGATATATCTCGGAAACGGAAGAGTCATTGAATCATGGTCTCCGGCCGTGACGGACAAATATGGAGTTGCCTCCTATCCGCATTCCTATATTTACGGTGTTGCACGCCCCTTTGAATGATCGCTTACAGATTAAGGTTTCATAAAATATGTCAATCCGGATTGACTTTTTGCAAAGGAATGTTAGAATTAGATATAGATTTATAAGATTGAATGACAGCGGAAGGGGGAATTCAAGTGGGATTATTCGATCGTTTTAAGAAGAGTGATGGTTCTACCTGTCCTTATTGCGACGCAAAGGATGTTTCTCCGGCTACTCCTGCACAGGCTGAGGGAGTTACCGGTGACGGAGATCCGTATATCTGCAACTATTGCGGACGTGTTTTCTTTGTAAAACCCAGAAGCTAATGGTTTGACCGGAGATGTTACGATGAAGCTGGATTATGTATATACCATTTACAGGGGAAAGAAAATGGGCTTTCTGTTTGAGGATATGCACCTTACAGAGGCCCATTTCTTTTACATGGAAGAGGATGAACCGGAAAGCAGGATAGGTGATATATGTACTGCTGTAGTGGAAAAAGTGGTTCCGGCCATCGACGGCATATTCCTTGACGGCCCTGACAATATAAAGCTGTTCATGCATCTGCAGGATTCGGCCGGCAGGGAACTGATACTCCGAAGGAGAGGCAGAAGGAAGGGCGCGGAAATCAGGACGGGCGACACGGTTCTTGTTCAGATAACTGCGGATGCGCAGAAGAATAAGCAATATGAAGCATCCTTTAACCTGTCGCTTACAGGCGATTCGATAATAGTCAACCGGACGGGCCAGACGGGTGTATCAAAAAAGATAAGGGATGAAAAAAGAAGAGAAGATCTTAAAAACCTGATGCAGGAAATCCTGCGGAAGGAGGATCCGGAAGGAGGATACGGCGTCATAGTCAGGACTGCTGCGGATAGTTATTCTGATGAGGAGATAAGTAAAGAAACCAAAGAATTATTAAGTAAACTACGAAAGCTTATACTTTCAGCTGAGACGGCTCCCGAATTTAAAACGCTCTTTCGTCAGCAAAAAACTGTTGAAGACAGGCTGAAGCGCCTTGCTTCGGGAAATACATATGAGGAAATGGTTTTTCATACCGATCTTTCAATAGATGATGCTTTGATCCCTCAGCAATTCCGTATCCACAGGATCATGGAAAATGAGAGCAGTCCGCTGGTGATCTTCAATATCCCCGTCTTACTGGAAAAGGCATTGGACAGAAAGGTCTTTCTCAAGGACGGAGGCTATCTTTATATAGATCCTACTGAAGCCATGACCGTGATAGATGTGAATTCCGGTAAATCCATAAAGGGCGGAAGCCATGAAGAAAGAGCTCTGGCGGAGAATAAGATCGCGGCAACGGAGATCGCAAGGCAGCTGAGGCTGCGGAACATTTCCGGAATAATACTTATAGATTTTATAAGCATGAAGAAAACAGAAAATGAAAAGGAACTTATGAATTGGCTGAAACAGATCACGGGTTCCGATCCCTGCCAGGTTCATGTGGTGGATATGACCCGCCTGGGACTTGTCGAAATGACACGGAAGAAGCAGGATGCCCCGCTTAAGGAGAGGCTGTCACATATGCAGTGAAGGAAAAAGGTGCATGATGGATGGAAGAAAAGAAGACTGTAAATAATGCCCCGAAGGTTCTTGTGACCGGTGCATCCTCGGGGATAGGAAAGGCGGCTGCAGAGCTTTTTGCAAGATGCGGTTATGAAGTATATGGCGTTTCGCGTTCCGTAATAAGAGAAAACAGACGGTATAAAAAGGGTGGTATACTTCGTTTCCTGCCCATGGATGTGACGGATGAACGTTCCGTAAAGGAAACGGTAAAAAAGATAGGGCCGGTTGATGTTGTTATCCTGGCAGCAGGCTTCGGTGTTGCGGGGACCTGTGAGGAAATACCCATAGAGCTTGCAAAAAGACAGATGGAAGTGAATTATTTCGGAGTGATGAGGGTTGTATCCGCAGTGCTTCCCCCCATGAGAGAGAGGATGTACGGAAGGATAATCATCATCGGTTCCCTGGGAGGAAGGGTGGCCATCCCCATGCAGAGCCATTATTCTTCCAGCAAATATGCCCTGGAAGCATATTCGGACGCTCTTCGCCTTGAGCTTTCTCCCTACGATATCGATGTGACGATAATCGAACCGGGAGATGTTAAAAGCGGATTCTCGGACAGCAGGGAGGTATATATTCCCGAGGGCTCTCCCTATTCCGATATGGCAAGGCATGCCATTGGGGTAATGGATCATGACGAACGCAGCGGCGGCTCGCCTGAATCCATTGCAAAAACCATACTTCGTGTGGCAAGGAGCGATAAGCCCCGGGCCAGGGTAGTGACCGGGATCAGGTATAAATTCCTTAGTTTTCTGCTTAAAATACTGCCCGACCGCTGCAGAGAAATGCTTGTAAAGAAGATTTATCTTACAAAGTAAATTTTTTTCTTGCAATAAAGTACATAGTTATGCTAATATGTGCTTTGTTTCTGATCAACCTGTAACAGTTCTACGGACGCTGGTGCCCCGGATGCGGGGTTTACGGCCGGGAATAAAGACTGTTGCAGAAGTACCTTTTTATAAGGAATAACCAGGAGGAAAGAAAATGAGCGTTATTTCCATGAAGCAGTTACTCGAGGCAGGTGTGCATTTCGGACACCAGACAAGACGTTGGAACCCCAAGATGGCTGAGTATATCTATACTGAGCGTAACGGTATCCACATTATTGACCTGCAGAAATCCGTTGTAAAGATGGATGAAGCTTACAAGGCAGTATTTGATACTGTTGCTGACGGCGGAAAGATCCTTTTCGTCGGCACAAAGAAGCAGGCACAGGATTCAGTTCAGTCTGAAGCTGAGCGCTGCGGTATGTACTACGTAAATCAGAGATGGCTGGGTGGTATGCTTACCAACTTCAAGACCATTAAGTCCCGCGTAGAGACACTGAAGAAGTACGAGGCTATGGAAGCTGACGGAACCTTCGATGTACTTCCCAAGAAGGAAGTTGTAAAGATCAAGAAAGAGATGGAGAAGCTGCAGAAGAATATCGGCGGTGTTAAGGAAATGAAGCGCCTTCCCGACATGATCTTCGTAGTTGATCCCCACAAGGAGCATATCTGCATCCAGGAAGCACGTTCTCTCGGCATCCCGATCGCAGGTATCGCTGATACAAACTGTGATCCCGAAGAGCTTGATTATGTAATTCCGGGAAATGATGATGCGATCCGTGCTGTAAAGCTGATCGTATCCAAGCTGGCTGACGCTGTAATCGAAGCAAACCAGGGCGCTGACGCAGGTGATGCTTCAGAGGAGCTTCCGGTTGTTGAGGAAGAGGCAGAGGCTACAGAATAATTTTATAGAATAGGAGAGAAATCATGGCTATTTCAGCAGCAGATGTAAAGAAATTACGTGAAGTAACAGGTGCCGGCATGATGGATTGCAAGAAGGCACTTACAGAGACAGATGGCGATTTTGATGCAGCTATCGAGTTCCTTCGCAAGAAGGGTATGGCTACAGCTGAGAAGAAGGCCGGCCGTATCGCGGCAGAGGGTATAGTTTCTACTGTTATTTCAGATGATGATAAGACAGCTACTATCATCGAGGTTAATTCCGAGACAGACTTCGTAGCAAAGAATGAAGTGTTCCAGACATATGTTAACGGTCTTGCAAAGCAGATCAATGACGGCGATTATGCAGATATGGCTGCTTTCCTTGCAGCAACATCGGAGATCGACAGTACAACAACGGTTGAAGAGCATCACAAGGCTATGATCGCAAAGATCGGTGAGAACCTTACGATCCGCCGCTTTGAGAAGATCACCGGAGATGTTGTTGTATCCTATATCCATATGGGCGGTAAGATCGGTGTACTTGTTGAGGCTGAGTGTGATAACAAGAACGATGCCATCAAGGAAGCAATGAAGAACATCGCTATGCAGATCGCTGCAATGAATCCCCAGTACATCAACAGAGAGCAGATCTCCGCAGCAGAGCTTGCAAAGGAGAAGGAGATCATCGTTGACAGTTCACTTGCTGATCCCGCTTCACTTCCGAAGCCGATCCTGAACGCTCTCTTTACTGAAGTACTTGAGAAGAACGCATGGTCCGAGGAAGATAAGAAAGCTTACGAAGAGCAGAAGAATAACAAATTCCTCTTCAACTTCCTTTCCGAAGAAGCAAAGCAGGCACTCAGAGATGCTGCAGCTACACATAAGGATGAGTATCTCGAGAACAAGATCTTTGCAGGCCTTGTAGAGGGACGTTTCTCCAAGCATCTTAAAGAGATCTGCCTGGTTGACCAGACCTATGTAAAGGCAGAGGATAAGGAAAATGTTAAGCAGTATGTAGAGAAGGTCGCAAAAGATAACGGATGCAGCTTCTCCATCAAGAAGTTTGTTCGTTTTGAGACCGGTGAAGGCCTTGAGAAGAAGAACGAGGATTTCGCCGCAGAAGTTGCTGCACAGATGAATAAATAATTTGTAACTATCCGGACTGTTTTTCGATCGTCATGACCTTTGAAAAACAGTCCTTTTAAAAAAACAGGAGGTGGGATCAGTTGAGTGAAGCAGTTCTTGAGATTACGGATCTGAAAAAGAACTACGGTCATCATAAGGTTTTAAAGGGCGTCAATATGACCGTCAACAAGGGCGACATCTACGGTCTTGTTGGAAAGAACGGTGCAGGTAAGACAACTCTTTTCAAGGTTGTTCTTGGCCTTTCTGCTATTAACGGTGGTAAGGTTTCTCTCTTCGGCGGAAAAAATGAGAGAGAGAATAATAAGAACAGAAACCGTATAGGCTTTTTTGTAGGATCAAACTTCTACGGATATCTGAATGCACGGCAGAATCTTGAATACTTCCGCCGGCTTAAGGGCATTGATGACAAAAAAGAGGTGGATCGTGTTCTTGAGCTTGTTGGACTGAATATAAATTCCGCAAAGAACCAGGCAAAGATGTTCTCCCTTGGTATGAAGCAGAGACTCGGGCTCGCAAATGCAATGCTTGGAAATCCTGAGCTTCTGATACTGGACGAGCCTACAAATGGTCTGGATCCTCAGGGAATTATGGATGTCCGTCACATGCTCCAGCGTGTTAATGAGGAATATGGCACTACCATCATTGTGTCCTCACACATTCTCGGGGAACTCGAGCATACGGCGCATCGTTTCGGTATCGTTCATGAAGGCATCCTGATGAAGGAAATGAATCAGGAAGATATGCGTGTTCAGGGACATATCACCTCGATAAATGTTGCGGATAAAGATGTTGAAAAAGCTCTGGATCTTCTTAAGAAGGGCGGTGTAGAGGTTAAGGGTACGGAACAGGCCGCATCCTCACTGGAAGACTTCTATTTCGGTTTGATAGGAGGTGGCGACAATGCGTAGACTTATTGTTACGGACCTTCTCCGAGGGCAGAGAAAGAAAAGCTATATCATACTGATGGGCGGCGTTATCGTTCTGATCATTGCTCTTGCCGTACTTGCGGTATTTTTTGCTACAAAGGCTGAAAAGCTTATAGAGATAGGAAGTCTGGAGAACGGAAAAGCTGATTTCTTCCTCAGTGCATATTCGGCAACCGAGACATTTATACCCTTCATGGTAGGTATCCCGATCTTCTCGGCTGTATTTATGGATGATTTTAAGAGCCGGACCATGCAGACTGCCATCGGACGCGGTATTTCCAGAGATAAGCTGATACTTTCACGTTTTGTTGAAGTAATCCTTATGATGGTTGAAGCATATATCGTATTTTCCATCACAGCAGCGATCTGTGCGGCTGTTCTCGGGGCAACTGCAGGAGGTATAGCAGGCCTTATCGGTAAGATGTTTCTCAGTGCTGTAGGCATACTTGCACATCTTTCATGTGCCATGTTTCTGCTTTATCTTACTCAGAATCCTACTGTCGGACTTGTATTCTACATACTTTTTGAAGCAAATGTATTCAAGCTCCTGCTTTCGCTGTTGGATAACATTTCCTTCTTAAAGGATAATAATATTTCACTTGCAAAATGGGTTCCCAGCGGTATCTATACAAGTGCTTCAAATTATCTGCTTGGTGTAAAAGAGGTAAGTGATCCTGATCTTGACCTTTTTACTCCGGCGATAGCGCAGGATATTCCCAAAGGCATAATGTATCTGCTGATACTTATCGGCGTATATATAATAGTTCCGGTTATCCTATCACAGCTGGTATTCAGGAAGAAGGAACTGGATTTCTGATATGGTTGAAAGGTTCTTCATCCCGGATCGAGGGGTGCTGAACAGTAACGTAAATTATATAAATAATGGAGGTAATTAAAATGGCACTTGCGTTTGGTATTCTTTCTATATTCATAGGTTTTTTTGGACCATGGGTCGGCGGATGGGTCGGCTTCGGCATTGCGGCCGTATTAGGAGGACTCGGCATTTTCCTTTGTATCCGTTACAATAATAAAAAGGCTGAGGAGCTTCCCAAGAAGGCCGGAGGTATGATCTGCGGCATCATCGGTATTGTTATAGCTTTTATGATGCAGCTGGCGCTTATGGGAGCTGCAAATATGCTTAAGGAAAAAGCACAGGAGGTGGGT